>JAFLTK010000214.1 GCA_022511505.1 Muribaculaceae bacterium | reverse complement strand
TAACTTGGATACATTGTTACCTTGCCAAAGAGGTAACGAATCTCGGGATAGATAACCGTCAATGCTCCCAGGCCATCCCAGAGGTTGTCAAGCGCATAAAGCGCCTTTGCTCCTGCTTTTGACGACTGGTATTCTTGGCGAACGAACGAGCGTCCAAGTTCGAGCGTGTAGGGCAGATAATCATTGATAAACTGGTCAGAGAAGTCAAAGATATGGGCCGTCGCAATGCGCGGTTTGCCTTTGGCGTCAAGTTTGATGTCCGAGCCCGTTATATAGCGATAGGCACCCAGAATCAATCGTGCCTCCGGGTCCCAAACTATCAACTGACGGCACGGGATGTCCATCAGGTCAAACTCGTCGATGTCACAGTCTTTCCCTGTACCACCGCCGGCCGCGCGGAATGTAATCTCTCTCAGGCGACCTATTTCGCGCATCACCGCCGGCGCCTCGCGCCCGTCGATGATATATATAAGATTGTGACCCTTGTTGGTTTGGCGAAGCAGACGCTCGGGCGTCAACTCGGCCTCTATATCCTCGACGGGAATCGGGTCAATTATTTTTTCTGCCATTATATGTTTATTTGCTTTTGCTACCGAGTTGATAGACCGTTTCCCGCAATCGCGCCGCGGTCGACATGGCTTTTGAGCCTCCTTCAAGGCTCTGATGCTCAATTGGTTGGCCTATTTTCAGCGTGAATGTCTTGCCACGACTCTTGAACATCTCGCTCGGTAGCGAAATCATTTCATAATTAAACTTAATGCCAAGACTCTCTCTTAGCCTTGCAAAGTTATAAAAAAAACTTGAATTTCTACCATCAAAATAGATAGGTATAATATTGCGTTGGTGACGGATGGCTCTATTTACAAACATTTTATTCCACTCGAGGTCGGCAATCTTGCCGTCGCGACGCCGTGAGCAGAGTCCGGCCGGGAACATAATCACCGGATTGTCGCCCTCGAGAGCAGCGTCAACGTCGATGGTTGCATTGCGACTCTGTCGACCGTGTTTGTTGACCGGCAGAAACACATCCTCGAGCGGTTTGACCGCCGATAGCAGGTCGTTGACAATGAAATGTAGCGGAGTCTCATAAACCGAGTGAATAAAATCTATAAGAATCATGCCGTCGAGTCCACCCAGAGGGTGATTGCTGACAAAGATGTGACGCCGATTGTCCTTGCTCGGCATGTTCTCAAACCCCTCGACATTATATTTTATTTCAATGTCGTTGAGCACACCGCGGCAAAACTCCGGACCGGTCTTGCCGGCATTCAGTCGCAACTCGCGATTGAGTTCATCCTGATGGATGGCACGCTCGAGCAGACGGATAACCCCACGCGGTATCCATTTATGGTAGGACGGTAACCGCGTGGCAATCACCTCATTGAGGTCAATCTTTATATGTTCTTCAGTCTTTTTCACCGTTGCAAAGTTACTAAACAAAAAATCTCCATCAAAATTATAACGAAACATTCTCCCTTTTATTGAAACATACCCTCTCGTTTGCTAGAGCGATAATGCGAGGTGTCTATAACAACCCATCGTTGATTTCTTTTACGATAACGAATTCATGATTCAACAATGTTATAAAAGGAAAACAATCTTCTGATATGTCCGATAAATGAGCCGCTTTATATGCCCTTAAATCTAATTTATAATTAGATAAAAAGTCATATATTCCGTAGAGATTATTATTATAGGGGTGTTTGCTAAATTCATTTACATATTTATTGGTGTATATTACCCCAATCATATCCAAATAACATGCAACTAAACTATTTTTCTTCATATTTGATTAATTAACTAATTATTTAGATGATTCAAAAGGTCTTTGACATCATTTGAAATAAGAAGAATCAAACCATTTCTATTAATAATTACATAAGTAGGATAGCTCCTTATCTGAAATTCTTCGTTGTATCCTTCTCCAATAATCTCATACTTAATATTCCAATCAACGCCGATACTTTCTAGTATTTCTTTTGATTTCGGATAATCATTTGAGTTATTCTCACAGGCCACTGTGATTACCTCATATTTGTTATATAATTCTTTTTTATGATTAATCAATTCCTTTAGACCTAGAATACATGGTGAGCACCAACTACCGAAGAAGTCAATTAGATAACCGTCCTTCTGATTGTTACCTAACCCTATCGCTTTTATTAGCTGAGGAGATATCCATAGTTGGTCTTTGGATTTGGGTATTATCTCATAATTAATCTCATTTTTTATAAAGTTAACTGACTTTATTTTAATGAAAGTATTACTTAACGGTATTGTATCTTCTAATTCATAAATATCCTTATAATATACGCCACCCCTAAACCCTCTCTTTATTTCTGGGGTTTTAATTGAAATTTTGTTTTGTGAATCTACGTAAACATCTATTGGTTCATCGTTGACTTTAAAATTATATTTGCATATATCGATTACAGTTATAGGGAACTCGTTAAGCCTGCTATCGTTATATTTAGCGATTGTAAACGGGTACCAGTAGATATTATTGTATAGCCCATTAGAATCCCTAATCTGTAAATTGAATACAGGAACATTATCCTCAGTCCAAGAATCTAAAGAATCGACTTCAAACTCTTGGGCATTTGTATAAAGTTTCGTTTTATCTTTCAGAATGGGTATATACTCGAGAGTTGATGTTTTCTTTATAACTTGAAAATCTATAGGACCACATTGAAATGTTACTTTGTAATAATGTCCATCTATTGAATCCATTTCGAATGGTATACCTATATATGCACTTCCAAAATGTGGCATTGATTGAGAATATTCCAATTTAGCATACATGCCATTTTTCCCTAATGCAACTAATCCTGTAAGTGTCATTAGCAACATTATTAATACAATTGTCTTTATTCTGTCCATGTCACAAAGGTACGGATTTTTTTACAAATGGAGGAAACTCTGAATTTTAGTATTGATATAAGAAAATTGCTATAATTATTTAATGGAAAATAGATATGAGTAGAGTTGAAATGCAAGACATAGTTATTTCTGGAGATAACTTATTGAAAATAAATAACATATCAAAATTGGTTACATTTTTTCGGACGAATAATTGTCATTTGGTTGCATTTTTTCGGACGAATAAGTGTCATTTGGTTACATTTTTTCGGACGAATAAGTG
>JAFLTK010000213.1 GCA_022511505.1 Muribaculaceae bacterium | reverse complement strand
TGTGCCGCGACGTGACCATCAAGGGTTGCTATTTCAACGTCAACGACGACAGCGTCTGCCTCAAGGGCGGCAAGGGTGTCTACAGCAATCGCTCATACGAGAGCGGGATGGTTGAAAACGTGCTCGTTGAAGATTGTACATTCGGTCCCAATAACCACGGCGTGCTGACGCTCGGCAGCGAGTGTGTCCACGCAACGGGTATCACCGTTCGCAACTGCCGCTTGGAGACAAATACCGCCTTGTTGCGCCTCAAGATGCGCCCCGACACATATCAGATTTATGAAAATGTCACCGTCGAGAATATCACCGGCACCTGTGGCACCATCATCGATATGAAGCCCTGGAAGCAGTTCTTTGACCTCGAGGGTAGCACCGAGAAGCCCTTTGGCATCGTTCGCAACATCCTCATCAAGGATGTCGACGTCTCGTGTCGCAGCCTCGGCACCATCGCCGGCAACCCCGATGACCAAGTGGAGAACGTCAAACTCGAGAACATCAAAATCAAGGCCGAGACCGACACCTTTGAGATTGCCTATCCCGCTCCCGCCGTCGAACTCATCAACGTCACCATCAACGGCCACGAAGTTGCAAATAAATAAAAACCAACAAATTATAAACTAAATATTTACCTTAATCCTTAAACCAATCTTTTATGACAAACAAAGTGATGAAGTTCCTTTGCACGCTGGCGATGATAGCAGTCATGCTGCCCGCCCAGGCGTTCAAGGACATCCGCATCGACCTCACCAACGGCAATCTGCTGACTGAGGCCGAAATCGCGGACCAGAACATTACCACGTTTGGCGTAGCGATTGGCGACGACGGCACTCCCACCCGCGTGGCTGCCGACGCTGCCGATGCCGCTATTGTCCTTACGGGTAAGTTCCACTCCAATGAGCATGGTTGGGGCAATTTCTCCTCAACCGTGAAAGTCGACGGTCCCGTCAAAATCTCCATGGGCTCTTGTGCCTGGGGCGGCGACGTCACCGTGAAAAACGAAGCCGGCGAGACCGTGTTGACTTTCAACACCAACACCGGCGCTTGCTACCACGGCAACAAAGAGGAGAACATCGTCTCAGGTAACTACAAGGGCGAGGCTGCTACTCTGACCATTGCCGGTGGCTCTTACACTCCCTACATCGCTGTCGAGGCTATCGAGGGCGAAATCATTGAGGATGTCGTTCTGACCTTTGACTTGGGCGCCTACACCGATTGCGGTACCGCTCCCGACGCTCTTAAGGGCGAGCCCGGCACTACCGTGACTATCCCCGCCAACTACACCATGTATGTCGAGGGCAAGACCCTGACCGGCTGGACCGACGGCGCTAAGACCTACGCTGCCGGCGACGAGTTGACGCTGACCGACAACGTCACTCTGACTCCCGTGTTCACCGACAACAAGGTGTCTCTGGCCGACCGTCGCGCCGAGGTTGTTGTTAAATGGAACTTCGAGCGTCGTTATGGTGCCCCGACCGTTGGCTATCAGAATGTCAACACTATCTGGGTTACTCAGGCTATCGTCAACGGCGAGACTATCGACGTCAAGATGGACCTCGACACCAACAATGGCGGTAAGTTTGCCAACGGCAACTGGACCGACTGGTGCCAAATTAACGATGGTACCAAGATGATTGCTCCCTCTTGCAAGGGCGCCGTCGTCAAGATGCAATCCTACGCCAACGCTGTTGGTTCGTTGGTAAACGGTGACGATGCCAATGTCAACTCGCTTGACTGGGCCTACGAGGTTGGCAGCGATGCCGAGACCGTAGTCGTTGAGCCCCGTGGCGGTAGCTACTATCGCTTCCTGACAGTCGTTCTTCCCTACATCAAGCCGTCGGCTTCGGGTACCGTTTATGAGAACGCTCCCGCCGTCGTTACCTGGCCGTTCAACAACGAGAACCTTGACGCCAGCGACGCTACTCCCGATAATGGCTTTGCTATGACTGCCGTTAACCTCAATGGCGCTACGTTCACCGGAACCGGTACTTCGGTTCATGCCGATGGCGTAACTTTCGCTAAGATTAAGCCTGCCAACGGTGCAAGCGACGTTGTTGAGTGGATTGTTAAGCCCGCCAAGGGCCTGACTTTCACCCCGACCAAGGTCAGCACCTACATCTGCCGCTTTGGTACCGACTCTGAAAACGGTGTTACCGTTAAGGTTAAGAAAGAGGGTGGCGAGTATGTAACTCTCGGCACTTTCACCGCTCCCCGTAACAATCAGGATGCCGCTACCGATAAGTTTGGCAAGAACTCCAACTACACCGCTCGCGTTGACATCGAGTTGACCCCTGCCCAGCAGGCCGAACTCGCCGGTGAAGGCGAGTTTATCCTCGCCGCTTCTATCGGCGTTGCTAACAACAAAGAAGGCGGTTTCGCACAGGTGAGCATCGACGGTCTCCTTGACGGTACTATCGCCGAGGTTGCCAAGTACACTGTAACTGCTGTCGTCAACCCCGAGGATGCCGGTACTGTTACTCTCTATCCCAAGAGCGAAGTTTATGACGAAGGTTCAACCGTTAAGTTGACCGCTACCAAGAACTTTGGCTACACTTTCGAAAATTGGACCGACGCTGCCGGTAACGTGGTTTCTACCGAGGAATCTTTCACTCACACCGTTGTTGCCGACGCCGTTCTGACTGCCAACTTCAACAAGCTGACAACCTACGAACTCGCTTACTCGGTTGCCGGTGGTGCCAACGACTATCAGGTGCAGGCCACTCCCGCCCCCACCGTTGTCGATGGTCGCAACATGTATGAAGAAGGTACAACCGTTACCCTGACTGCTATCAGCAACCCGATTATTACTTTCACCAACTGGAGCGATGGCCAGTCGTCAAGCGAAATCACCGTCAAGATGGACGGCGACAAGGATTATGTTGCCAACTTTGACGCTATCGACTATGTCGTTGGTTGGGACTTCTACATGCCCGGTGCCAACGGCCGTCCCGCCGACTTTGCTTCTGAAGACAATGATGTTGCAACTCTCGTTCTCCGCAACGAAGAGGGCAAGAGCGAAGGCTGGCTCGACAAGAGCGAAGTTGCCGCCGGTGGCTATGAAGGCCGTCCCGGTGCCGTCAACTGGCGCACATACGAGCTCGGTGAATTCTACTGGCAGACTATGGTCAACGTCGAGGCATTCACCAACATGAAG
>JAFLTK010000212.1 GCA_022511505.1 Muribaculaceae bacterium | reverse complement strand
TCTTCACCCTCAAACCCGGCGACAAGGTTATCATGAGTGGTCCATACGGCGATTTCCATCCCATTTTTGACTCCAAGCGCGAGATGATGTGGATTGGCGGTGGTGCCGGTATGGCCCCGTTGCGTGCCCAGATTATGCACTTGACGAAGACGCTGCACACTACCGACCGTGTCATGAACTATTTCTATGGCGCCCGCGCTCTCAACGAGGTGTTCTATCTCAACGACTTCCTTGAACTCGAGAAAGAGTTCCCCAACTTCCACTTCCATCTGGCCCTCGACCGTCCCGACCCCGCTGCCGATGCAGCCGGTGTCAAATATACCCCCGGTTTCGTTCATCAGGTTATCTATGACACCTATCTCAAGGACCACGAGAATCCCGAGGATATTGAGTACTATATGTGCGGGCCCGGCCCGATGAGCAAGGCAGTTGAGAATATGCTTGACTCGCTTGGCGTCGACCCGTCGTCGATTCACTATGACAACTTTGGCGCATAATATTCAACTTTTTGCTACGCGCAAAGTTGAAGTTTATGGTTTAAAGTTATAAAGTTTAACAATAAACATGCCAAGGCTGCCGACTCCTCTCGGTAGCCTTGGCTTCATCAAAATAGCGCAATGAAAAAACTGACGTTTGCCGCTCTGCTCGTTTTGCTTGTGATAACATTTCTGCCGTGGCTCGGCATGACCTCGTTCAACACCAAGGGCGAGCCGCGAGAGGCGATTGTGGCGCTGTCGATGGTCGAGAACGGAGAATATATACTCCCGGTGTCGATGGGTGCCGATATTCCCTATAAACCCCCGATGCTTGCGTGGTTGATTGTCGGGTCGAGTTTCCTGACCGGCGGTGTCAATGAGTATGCGGCACGCTTTCCGTCGGCCATTGCAACTATTGCGCTTGCCATGGGTTTTGCCCTCTTTGTTAATCGACGCAAGGGGGCAAGCGCGGCATTTTTCTCGGCGGTTGTGATGGTAACGTCGGTTGAGGTATGGCGAGCGGCAATGGCTTGCCGCGTTGATATGGTGCTGACGGCCTGCATGGTAGGGGCGATGCTGACAATGCAGTCGCGGTATGTGCGGCGCGGCGTTGGTGGTGTGTCGCTATGGGCTGTTCTGTTGCTTTCGGCAGCGATGTTGACCAAGGGTCCTGTTGGCGTGCTGTTGCCGTGTCTGGTGATGATGATTTACTACATGGCGCGCGGCGAGTGCTTCTGGAAGTCGGTTTTGTGGCTCGCCTTGACAGCCTTGCTTGCGGTAATCATTCCCGCGGTGTGGTATGTCGTCGCCGCTGAACGCGGAGGCGAAACATTCGTCAAACTCGTCATGGAGGAGAACTTCGGGCGCTTTGCCGGCACGATGTCATACGACTCACACGTCAACCCCTGGTGGTACAACTTCGAGACCGTTGCCGCCGGTATGTTGCCCTATACCATTTTAGGATTTATGGCGCTCTTCGTAGCACGCTATCGACGGCTGTCGCGCCTGAAATTCAGCGGGTTGCGGAACAAAATCGCCGCCATGGACGCTACCGATTTATTCGCACTCACATCCATCATAGTCATCTTCCTATTCTATTGCATCCCGGCAAGCAAACGCAGTGTCTACCTGTTGCCTATCTATCCGTTTCTTGCCTATTTTACATGGATGCTAATGCGCCGGCTTGGTGATAATTATCGACGCGTGTTAAACGGCTATGGCGTGCTGATTGGCGTCATCGCTTGCCTGCTGACCGTCGGTTTGCTCGCTTTGCCTTGGCTTGCCGATGCGCTTCCCGCGCGAGCTGCAGAGATGGCCACCGCTATTGCCGGTGGTGACAAATTCCTCTACGTTGCCCTCGCCGTGCTGCCTGCGCTCGGCTCGGTGTATATCTTTAGGAATTGTAGTAGAAAAGCCGCCCCCTCGGCAATGATTCTTTCCACGCTCGAAACCACATTGCTCATTTTCTGGGTAGTCGCAGGCATCATTTTGCCGCCCGTGCTCAACGCCAAAAGCGACCGTCACGTTGCCGACCGTCTCGAGTCGCTCGTCCCGGCCGACGACAAAATCTACATGTATAACCCCGACCCGATGTTGCGCTACTACACCATCGGCTTCTACACCGGTGACCGCGTGCGACTGCTCGACACCCCCGCCAAAGGCGCTTCGGCCACACTTGCCTCCGATGCCGACAAGCTACCCCGTCGCGGCGTGCTCATCACCGCCTTCAAGCATCTGCCCGAAATCAAAGAGCGACACCCCGAACTGCGCATCACTCCCCTCGAAGACACCCGTCACCGCTCTTGCGACACCCGCGACACCATCCTCATTGCCCGCTTCCGCCACCGCCGATAATCAAAATAATTTGGAAAATCAAGAGAAAAATTGTAATTTTGTAAAATAATAAAGAAAACAACGACATTATGGCCAGACCGATTAAGGAAACCCCAATCTTGACAGGAAAAGATGCTGAATTATTTGCAAAAAAAATTGAGAATCCAACGCCTGTAAGTCAAACAGAAAAAGAAGAAGCCCGGAAAGCCTACGAAGCCTTCAAGGCTATTAGTCGTTTCCCCATGTAATTATGAATTTATCAAGATTTGTTTTTATTCAGATAAATAAAGATACTGAAATAAAGTCATTTGATTGTGGTGATGACGATTTAAATGACTTTTTATTATCTGATGCCAAGAATTACTTTAAAACAATGATGGCTCTCACTTATCTTCTTGAGGATGAGGAGGCAAGCAAGACGGTTGCCTATTATAGTCTACTGAATGATAAGATAGTTTTTGATCCGGAATATAAGTCTTTTTGGAATCGATTGAATCGTCATATTCCTAATTCCAAGAGAAGGAAAGAATATCCGGCAGTTAAGATTGGAAGATTAGCAGTTTCGTCACAATATGCAAACCAAAAGATAGGCAAGGCAATTATTTCTCAAATTAAATATATGTTTTCGACTATGCAACGTAGCGCATGTCGTTTTATAACTGTCGATGCTTATGCAGCAGCAATTCCATTTTATCAAAAATGTGGCTTTGCTTTTCTTTCTGAGAAAGATAAAGGCTCAAATACTCGGGCTATGTATTTTGACCTAATCAACTATATGGACTAAATTTATACAATTTTGTGAAACACAACGATGGCGCTGTCTCGCGACAACGCCATCGTTGTATTAAACCAATCATTAT
>JAFLTK010000211.1 GCA_022511505.1 Muribaculaceae bacterium | reverse complement strand
GCACTGCGCGCTTCGCGCTTGTACGCGGTTATTGAAATATTCATCGCTCCGCGATTCCTATTTTTGAATCTAATGGAGCAGATTACCATTCTATTGCGATTTTAGCGTTTGATTTATAAATTTTTTACTATTTTTGCACCAAAATCGCAATATAATGAGATTATGACACATAAAGAAATTGGTCTTGTCATCAAAGAAAGGCGAAAAAAACTTGGAGTCAATCAGCAGACACTCGCCGACCTGGCCGACGTGGCGGTTAACACTGTCGTAGCCATTGAGCGCGGTGAGGGCAACCCCCAACTCTCCACCCTCGTGACTATTCTCGACACCCTTGGATTGCAAATCGATATAAACATAAAACGACCTAACTATGCGGCAATGACAGGGGTGCCCTTGTAGCCGAGATGATAGGTATAAACATAACTGCCGGAATCGGTTTCTTGGAGGATGCCCGCCTAGATGTCGTGGACATAAACTTTACATTCTCAGCCGGTCGAGTTAATTGTCCGTCATTGGATAGGATTAAACTTGCTTTGGCTATCCTACAACTATCGCAGGAAGACTTTGTCTTTTTAAATCAAACCCTCCTCCTTGTTGTCGACGATATCGGGTTTGTCTCCGGGTGAAGTGGGAGTCCATTTTTTGGAGCGTCATCCTCTGGTTCCACGCCCACGGGGGGGACCGCCCGAGAGGCTTTTGATGCAATTTGAGGGGATATTCTTTGGATAATTTAAAGATTTTTACGAAATTTGTGATGCAGTTGTGTGTATTTTTGACAAAAAAGTGACTTAACCTAATCTAATCCATTGAATATTAGCAATATAAGCCACTTCATTGTTGAAGATATCTCTATCGCTACAATTCAATCTGAAAATAATCAATAACCAAACAGTATAATCAAATTCAACAAAATACTATCTTTGCAATGAAAGTGTTAAACAAATTGACTGCCCCCAAAGCAGTCGCTCCCGAGAGAATTATCCAATTTGGTGAAGGCAACTTCCTTCGCGCGTTTGTTGATTGGATCGTGAAAAACATGAATGACAAGACCGACTTCAACTCGTCGGTTGTTGTTCTTCAGGGTATTGAAGATGACTTTGTCATGCAACTTCTTATCGCTCAGGATTGCATGTATCATGTCAACCTTCAGGGCCGTCTCGACGGCGAGATTGTCAACTCGTTCACTCGCGTTGACTCTATCAGCCGCGGCGTTAACCCCTTCAAGCAGTTTGACGCTTTCCTCGGCCTCGCCGCCCAGCCCGAGATGCGCTTCATCATCTCCAACACTACCGAGGCCGGTATCACTTTCAACCCCGAGTGCAAACTCGGCGACCGTCCCGCCAGCGCCTATCCCGCCAAGCTGACCCAGTTGTTGTGGCACCGCTACAAGACTTTCAACGGCGACCCCACCAAGGGCTTCATCATCATGCCCTGTGAGCTCATCTTTGAGAACGGTCACCACCTCAAGGACTGTGTCAACAAATATATCGACCTGTGGAAAGAAGACTTCGGCAAGGACTATGAGGACTTCAAGAACTGGTTCAACACCTTCAACTATGTTTGCGCAACCCTCGTTGACCGCATCGTTCCCGGTTTCCCCCGCAAGGAAATCAACGACATTCAGGCCAAACTCAACTACAAGGACAACATCGTTGTTCAAGGCGAGGCTTTCCACGTTTGGGTAATCGAGCGCCCGAGCAACATGAGCATCGAGGAACTCGCCGCCGAGTTCCCCGCCGAGCGCGCCGGCCTCAACGTCATCATCACCGACAGCGAAGCCCCCTACCACGAGCGTAAGGTTACTCTGCTCAACGGCCCGCACACCGTTCTGTCGCCCGTCAGCTATCTGAGCGGCGTTGACATCGTTCGCGACGCCTGCAACCACCCCGTCCTCGGCAAATACATCCGCAAGGTGCAGTTTGACGAACTCATGCAGACCCTCAACCTCCCGATGGACGAACTCCAGAAGTATGGCGAGAGCGTCCTCGAGCGCTTCAACAACCCGTTTGTTGACCACCAGGTAACATCTATCATGCTCAACTCGTTCCCAAAATACCAGACTCGCGACCTCCCCGGCGTGAAGACCTATCTGGAGCGCAAGGGCGAACTTCCCAAGGGCCTCGTTCTCGGTCTCGCCGCCATCATCACCTACTACAAGGGTGGCAAGCGCGCCGACGGTGCCGAAATCACTCCCAACGATGACGCCGCTATCATGCAGCTCCTTAAAGACCTCTGGGCAACCGGCGACACCCGCAAGGTGGCCGAAGGCGTCCTCGCTGCCGACGAACTCATCTGGAAGAACCACGGCGACCTCAACCAAATCCCCGGCCTGACCGACCTCGTTGTTGAGTATCTCGACGCTATTCAGGAAAAAGGCATGCTTGCAACCGTTGAATCTATCCTCTAATCTCCACTTGTTCAACGATTTCACGCATGAAGGAATATATCAAAATTAATCCCGCCGACAATGTTGCCGTTGCTATCGCTCCGCTGAGCGCCGGCTCGGTCATCAACATCGACGGTGATGATATAACCCTCGTCAGCGACATTCCCGCGGGCCACAAAGTGGCCTTGCGGGACATCGCCGAGGGCGAAAACATCATCAAATATGGTTTCCCTATCGGTCACGCCATTCATCCCGTTGCCAAGGGCAAATTCCTTGACCACAATGACATAAAGACCAATCTCGCCGGTCAGCTCGACTATAGCGACATCAAGATTTCGGGCAACAACGCATGCTCGGTTTACCCCGACGCCAAGCCGCTTACCTTTGAGGGCTATGAGCGCGCCGACGGTCAGGTTGGTATCCGCAACGAGATTTGGGTCATCCCGACCGTGGGCTGTGTCAACGGCATCGTCAAGCAAATCGTCGACCGTCTCAACGAGGAGACCGGTGCCGAAGGCGTTGACGGTATCTTCGGCTTCCCCCACAACTATGGCTGCTCTCAGTTGGGCGACGACCACGAGAACACCAAGAAAATCCTGCGCGACATGGTGTTCCACCCCAATGCGGGCGGTATCCTCGTCGTGGGGCTCGGCTGTGAAAACAACCAGCCGGCCGTCTTTAAGGAATTCTGCGAAGGCTATGATACCGACCGCGTTAAGTACATGGTGTGTCAGGAAGTCGAGGGCGACGAGGTTGAATATGGCCTCAACATCGCACGTGAACTTTACAAGCAGGCTTG
>JAFLTK010000210.1 GCA_022511505.1 Muribaculaceae bacterium | reverse complement strand
AACACTGTTTATAAAGAATATGGAATCAGTTGGAAGTATCATTATCTACTGGATAATCGCTCTGGCGATTGTCGTCTTCTCGATACTGACAGTGACAACGCGCCGCATCCTGCGTGCCGCCACCTACCTGCTGTTTACCCTCTTTGCAACCGCAGCCCTCTATTTCAAACTCGACTATGAATTTCTGGGCTCGGTTCAGATTGCGGTCTATGCCGGCGGCATCGTGGTGCTGTTTGTCTTCTCGATTTTGCTGACAACTCGCCCCGGCGAGAAATCGCGCAACCTGGAGTCGCGCAAGCGCCTGACCGGACTTGTGGCCGCCGTGGCCGCCGCGGCTGTCGGCATCTGGGCTTTTGTCACCCGCTGCGTTGACATGGCTACAAAATTGCCGGCAATGGAAAACCCCGATATGGACACCATCGGCACTGCTATGCTCGGTACCGGCAACGGTGGCTACCTGCTCCCGTTTGAAGCCATCTCGGTGCTGTTGCTCGCTTGCATCATCGGCGGTGTGGTCGTTGCTCGTCGTCGTTAATTAAAAAATCACTTAGCATTACATCTATATCACATCTCATGGATAACTTATTTTGCTATCTTGTGCCGGCACTGATAATGTTCTGCTGTGGCATCTATGGTTTCATCACTCGCCGCAACATGATTGCGATGCTCATCTCGCTCGAGTTGATGCTCAACGCGGTCGACATTAACTTTGTGGTCTTCAACCGCTTTCTTTTCCCCGGAAGCCTTGACGGCATGATGTTTACACTCTTTGCAATCGCTATTGCCGCCGCCGAGACGGCCATCGCCATCGCTATCATCATCAACATCTACCGCACGGCGCGCAACATCGACGTCAACGACCTCGACAAGATGAAATTTTAATCCTAACTATCGCTAAATCAGTAATTTCTATAATAACACCCCCTTATGGATATAACGATACCTTTGCTGATATTGGCAATTCCGCTCGGGATGTTCTTCCTGCTTGGTCTTGCGGGCATGAAAATGTCCCATCGTCTGGCCGGCATCCTTGGCACAGCGGGTATGGGCCTTGTTCTGCTTCTATCCTATTTCACGGCGTTTCAATATTTCTTCGCCGAGCCCGGCTCCGCGTTTATGAACGCCGCCGGCGAGCGCCTGCAAGTTGCCGTTTTCAACACAACGTGGCTTGAGTTCACCCCCAAGTTGATTATCAAACTTGGATTCCTGCTCGACCCGATTTCGGCGATGATGCTCGTTGTCATCACCACCATCTCGTTTATGGTTCACCTCTATAGCCTCGGCTATATGCGCGACCACCATGGCGTCTATGAGCACGGATTCCAGCGCTTCTATGCTTTCCTGTCGCTGTTCTCGTTCTCGATGCTCGGCCTCGTCGTCGCTACAAATATTTTCCAGATGTATATTTTCTGGGAACTCGTGGGCGCCTCGTCCTACTTGCTGATTGGCTTCTACTACAGTCGCCCGTCGGCAGTATCGGCCTCCAAAAAGGCGTTCATCGTCACCCGCTTTGCCGACCTGGGTTTCCTGCTCGGTATCCTGACCCTGAGCTACTATACCGGGACATTTGACTTCATGCAACTGACCTCGGTTCCCGTCGAGGGCATGGCCAACACATTCCACATTGACCTGTCGGCGGCCGAAAGCGTTCGCAACATCTTTGCCACAAGCGCCGCCCCGATGTTCATGGGCGCGTCGGTGCTGACATGGGCCCTCGTCCTCATTTTCATGGGCGGTATGGGTAAGTCGGCCATGATGCCGCTCCACATCTGGCTCCCCGACGCTATGGAGGGTCCCACTCCCGTTTCGGCACTCATTCACGCCGCAACAATGGTTGTTGCCGGTGTCTACCTCGTTGCCCGCCTATTCCCGCTCTATCTGATGGAAGAAAGCGCCATGGTCATCATCATCGTGGTCGGCGCAGTCACCGCCCTTTATGCCGCCATCGTCGCCTGTACCCAGGTCGACATCAAGCGCGTCCTCGCTTTCTCGACAATCTCCCAGATTGCATTCATGATGGTTTCGCTCGGCGTTGCACGTCCCGAACACCACGAGGCGCTCGGCTACATGGCCTCGATGTTCCACCTGTTCACCCACGCCATGTTCAAGGCCCTCCTCTTCCTCGGTGCCGGCGCCCTTATCCATGCCATCGGCTCCAACGACTACACCGACATGCACGGCCTGCGCAAATATATGCCCATTACCCACTGGACTTTCCTCATCGGCTGTCTTGCAATCGCCGGTATCATCCCCTTCTCGGGCTTCTTCTCAAAGGACGAAATCCTCAGCGCCTGTGGCGGCTACAGCATCTGGGTCTACATCTGGATGTCCTGCGTTGCAGCACTGACCGCTTTCTATATGTTCCGCCTCTACTTCCTCATCTTCTGGTGGAAGGAACACAAAATCCATGAAGGTCACCACGCTCCCCACGACCAGCCGTGGGTAATGTCGTTGCCGCTCATCATTCTTGCCGCCATCTCTTGCGTGGCCGGTTTCATCCCCTTCGGCAAATTTGTCAGCTACAATGGCGAGCCCTACGACTTCATGGCCCACTTTGACTGGGGCGTCGCCGCGATTTCACTCGCCGTGGCCGTCGCCGCCATCGCCCTTGCTACAGTCATGTACCGCAAGGAGAACAACCTCCCCGAGCGCTTCCGCAACGCCATGCCAGCCCTGTGGCGCTGGGCCTACCACCGCTTTTACTTCGACGAACTCTATATGTTCATCACCCACAAGATTATCTTCGGTTGCATCTCGCGCCCCATCGCGTGGTTTGACCGTCACATAATCGACGGCTCGATGAACGGCCTCGCCTTTGTCACCAACAAGGCTTCGGAGGCTATCAAGGGTCTCCAAAGCGGCCGAGTTCAGATGTATGTCTGGTGGTATCTGATAGGTGTACTTGTTCTCTCGGTTGTAACTATCATCGCCCTCCTCTAAGTTCCACGCCTCTAAACCAATTAAGCAAAAATAACACAGTGCATTATGGATATTTTTAGCAACATATTGATTTACTTTGTCGTCGTCCCGGTCTTGATGCTGGTGGCTCTGGGCCTGTGTCGCGACATCAAGCAGATTCGCGCCGTTGCCGTTGCAGGCTCGACGGTGCTCATCGCCCTGTCGGTGTGGCTCCTGGTCGACTATCTCAATAAACGTGCTGGCGGCAACACCGACCCGATGCTCTTCACCGGCTCGTGGGCATGGTT
>JAFLTK010000209.1 GCA_022511505.1 Muribaculaceae bacterium | reverse complement strand
ACACGACTGCAACAATCGGTCATAGATGCCTTTGCCGCGGCCCACGCGCTTGCCGGTGCGGTCGTAGGCCACGCCCGGGACCACTACCAGGTCAATCTCGTCGATTGACACCGACTCGTCGCCCTCAGGCTCGCGAATGGCGTAGGCGCCGGTGACAAGCGCGTCCTCGCCGGCGTAGGGCAACAGGTCGAGGTTGACGCCGTTGACGCGCGGCAGGTAGAAGCGCTTGGTGCCGCGCCATTTGTTGAGGAACGCGATGGTCGAGAGCTCGTCGGGGAGCGAGTGGTAAATCAGCACGGTGTCGGCCATCATGAAAGCGGCGCTTTGCTCCAGGCGGTTAAACACTCTCTCGGCGGCCGCGCGGCGCTCTGCATCGTCGAGCAGCGACTTGCAACTTCTGATCAGGCGGCGAATATCTTCTTTTTTCATAATGGCAGGAGAGTTTTGGGTCTACTTACCGGTTTTATTTTTCATTTTCACGGCAAGCCGATGACTGTCAGCGCGTTGGAGGTCAACCGGGCGACATCACGGAGTGATGTCACTGCTTGGCGCCTATTTTGACAGGCACCTTTGCCTCGCCTTTCTTGATGGCGTCGACGGCGGCTTTGACGCCGGTGTCGATGCGGTTGATAGCCTGATAATAGGCGCTCTGGTCGAGGGCGTCGCGACAGATGAGGGCTTGCAACTGATTAACAATCAAGTTGCGCGAAATGTTTATATAAATCCAGCGGGCGGGGATACCCTGAGAGGCGGCATAGTCGACAAACGATTGCAGCAACGTGTCGGCCGGGGGCAACTTGGCAAGCACCTCGGCGGCCGTCTTACACTTTGACAACTCGGCGCGGTTGAGGTCGGTGTAGGTGAACGCATATTTCTGCAATAGGCCGGCGTTGACAACGTTGATGTAGTAGGTCGAGAAGCCGGTGGTATCGTTGGGCACGAAAACATCGGGAATGATGCCTCCGCCGCCATAGACGGTGCGACCGGTCAGCGTCTGGAACGCTAAGTTCTTGTCAATCTTGATGCTGTCGGGGCTGTACAACTCGCCGTTGGTGTAGCGGGAGGCCAGTTCGGTTTCATATTGCAACGCCTCGCCAAGGCGGTAGGTCTTCTGGATGCAACGGCCCGAAGGGGTGTAGTAGCGGGCAACGGTCAGACGGATAGCGCTGCTGTCGGGCAACTCCATCTGGTGCTGAACGAGACCTTTGCCAAACGAGCGTCGGCCGATAATCAGGCCGCGGTCGTTGTCTTGAAGGGCGCCGGCGAGAATTTCGCTTGCCGAAGCCGAGTACTCGTCGATGAGGATGACGACCTCGGCATCCTGGAGCGCGCCGGTGCCGTCGGCGTATGTAGCTGAGTTGGGACCCTCGACGCGGCCTTTGGTCGACACAATCAGCGCCCCGGCCGGGAGAAACTCGTTGGCAATCAGCACGGCCGGCTCCATGTAGCCGCCGCCGTTGCTGCGCAAGTCGATGATAAAGCGGTTGACGCCCTTGGCTTTAAGCGCAACGGCCTCATTGAGGAACTCGCCGAAAGTGTTGCGGCCGAATTTGTTGATTTTGATGAGTCCCGTTCCGGGCTCGACCTCATAGGCGGCGTCGATTGACGACACGGGGATGTCGCCGCGAGTCAACTCAAAGGGGAGCAGTTCGGCCGACGAGTTGCGCTTGATGCCGAGTTTGACGGTCGTGCCCTTGGCACCGCGCAGGCTTTTCTTAACTTTCTCGTCGGTCCAGTTGCGACCGGCCACAACCGAGTCGTTGATGGTCACGATGCGGTCGCCGGCGAGCAGGCCGACTTTTTGGGCCGGACCGCCGCTGAGCACTTCGAGCACGTTGATGGTGTCGCCAATCATGTTGAACGTGATGCCGATGCCGCTGAACGACCCGTCAAGTTCCTCGTTGACCGATTGCAGGTCGCTGGCCGGGATATAGGCCGAGTGGGGGTCGAGCGTCGCCAGCAGGTGGGGGATGGTCATCTCAACGAGCGAGTCGGTGTCCAGCTTGTCGACATAGTAGGTGTCAATCATCTGGAGGATTTGCTCAAACTTGTCGGCGGGACGTTCGCTGCCCGGGCGGAAGATATATCGGTCACAGAGCATGCCCGCGATGAAAGCGACGGCAATGATGACCGGGACAAATATGATTAATCGGGATGACTTGTTCATAGGAGGTTGAACCGTTGTGATTGGATAGGTAGGAATATAGGATTAATGATATGTCAGTCAAGATTTTGGATGCAGAGCGTCTTGACGCCGGCACGTTCGAGTAGGTCAATGCCGTCGGTGATGCGATACAGTTCGTTGTAGACAACTCTGACAATCCCTGCTTGTATAATAAGTTTGGCGCAATCGAGGCAAGGCGACGCGGTGATGTAGAGCGTAGACCCCTCGCTGGAGTTGTTGCTGCGGGCCACCTTGGTGATGGCGTTGGCCTCGGCGTGGAGAACGTAGGGCTTGGTCATGCCGGTCTCGTCTTCACACACGTTCTCAAACCCCGCCGGGGTCCCGTTGAACCCGTCGGATATAATCATGCGGTCCTTGACCAGCAGCGCTCCCACTTTGCGGCGCTCGCAATAGGAGTTTTCGGCCCAGATGCGTGCCATGCGCAGGTAGCGACGGTCAATTATGTCTTGCTTGTCGATTGTTTCCATTTGGTCGCAAAATTACAACATTTTCTTCAAATAGAAATCAATGTGCCGATAATAATGAACGGATAATAGATGGACACGCTCGTCACGGCATTAGCGCCCGTTCGGCGAATAAAAAAATCCCGCGCCGGGAGGCCCGGGCGGGATTTTTTATTTAAGGAAGTTAATCAAAGAATGATTACTTCTGGAGGTACTTCTGACCGTTCTTGATTACATAACCGCGGTAGTTTTCATTTACGCGCTGGCCATAGATGTTGTAAACAGGAGCGTTGTCGTCATTGTCAAAGATAGTCACGTTTTCAACACCTGAAGCAACCTTGTAGTGAACGCCTACAACGATGAGAGCCTGCTCACCCTTGTTGGTGAATGTGAAGCTGTTGGCGGGGTTGAAGTAGAATGTCTGAACGTGAGGATTAGCGAAGTCTTTGAACGAGTTGATAACGTCGGTCTCGGGAGCGTCGAAAGTTTCGCCGGCAACTTCACCCCAGTAGCAAGGACGGTCGGTGGGCTGCTCTTTGTTGATGACAGTGTAGAGAGTTACACCGGTAGCAACATACTCAGAGGGGAGAG
>JAFLTK010000208.1 GCA_022511505.1 Muribaculaceae bacterium | reverse complement strand
CCTTCCGCCGTCGCCGCGACCTTGTTGTCGACCTCGCCCGCAAGAGTCCCGGGCTCGAAGTCAACGTCCCTCAGGGTGCTTTCTACCTATTTCCCAAGGTGACAGCGTTTCTGGGCCGCAAAACCCCCGACGGCACCGTCATCGAGACCTCGGGCGACCTCGCCATGTATCTGCTTGATAAAGCCCACGTTGCAACCGTCGACGGCGATGCTTTTTGCACTCCCGGCTACATTCGCCTCAGTTATGCCACGGCCGACGACATCATAGTCCGCGCCATGGAGCGCATCGCCACCGCCCTCGCCGCCCTCAGCTAAAAGGCAAGAATAAAAGAACAAACTAATAAACTTTAACCATAAACTATAAACTTTGAAATTGAGCAGGCTCAGTTTCAAGTAAAAAACCAAGCAATGAATTTTGTAGAAGAACTTTCCTGGCGCGGTATGATTCACCAGATGATGCCGGGAACCGAAGAACAACTCAATAAGGAGATGACTGTCGCCTACCTGGGCATCGACCCGACGGCCGACTCGCTCCACATCGGCCACCTCGTTGGCGTGATGATGCTCAAGCATTTCCAACGCTCGGGCCACAAACCCATCGCCCTCATCGGCGGCGCCACCGGCATGATTGGCGACCCCTCGATGAAGAGTCAGGAGCGCAACCTCCTCGACGAGGAGACATTGCGCCACAACCAAGAGGCCATCAAGCGCCAACTCTCCAAATTCCTCGACTTTGACAGCGACGCGCCAAACGCCGCCGAGATGGTCAACAACTATGACTGGATGAAAAACTTCTCGTTCCTGGACTTCATTCGCGACGTGGGCAAGCACATCACCGTCAACTACATGATGGCCAAGGATTCGGTCAAGAAACGCCTCAGCGGCGAGTCGCGCGAGGGCATGTCGTTCACCGAGTTCAGTTACCAACTCGTTCAGGGCTATGACTTCCTCAACCTCTACCGCGAAAAAGGTTGCCGCCTGCAACTTGGCGGTAGCGACCAGTGGGGCAACATCACCACCGGCACCGAACTAATCCGCCGCGTGGCCGGAGGCGAAGCCTACGCCCTGACCTGCCCGCTGATTACCAAGGCCGACGGCGGTAAATTTGGCAAGACCGAAAGCGGCAACGTGTGGCTCGACCCCCGCTACACTTCGCCCTACAAGTTCTACCAGTTCTGGCTCAACGTCAGCGATGCCGACGCCGAGAAATACATCAAAATCTTTACCGAACTCTCGCGCGAAGAAATCGAAGAACTCGTCAAACTCCAGGCCGAGAATCCCGGCGACCGTCCCCTCCAGAAACGCCTTGCCAAAGAGATAACCACCATGGTCCACTCGGCCGCCGACTATGAAGCCGCCGTCGAGGCCTCGCAGATACTTTTTTCAAACCGCGCCGGTGAAATCCTGCGCCGCATCGACGAGCCCACTCTGCTCGCCGTCATGGAAGGCGTCCCAACCTTTGAAGTACCCCGCCAGCAGATTGTCGACGGCATTAAACTCATCGACCTGCTCGCCGACGTCACCAAAGTGTTCCCCTCCAAGGGTGAAATGCGCAAGATGACCCAGCAGGGCGGCCTCTCGATCAACAAAGAGAAAGTCACCGACCCCTACACCGAGACATCGGCCGACATGCTTCTCAACGGCAAATACATCCTCGCCCAGCGCGGCAAGAAAAACTACTTCCTCCTCATCGCCGTCTGATAATAGGTCAACCCTAACGATACACACAACGGAGGCCGCGTCAATCCAGGCGCGGCCTCCGTTATATTCAGTCAAGGTTTAAACCATTAAACTTTAAACGCTCAACTTTAAACTTTAAGATTTGCGAGCAAATCTTATATCCTTAATGTCCCAGGCACATCTCCGTTATCCATATCCACAGCGGGCAGAATCCCATGAATAGGATGACGCTTAGCGTCAACGATGACGTGCCGGTTGCAACGTAGGTGTCATATTCATCGGCAATAATGATACCTGAGAATGCGGGAGGAAGAACACCTGCAACAACGAGCATCTTGAGGTTCAGCGGGTCCATCTTGAAGATGAGGCCGGCGATGAGCAGCAGGGCAGGCATCATGATAAGTTTCAAGATAGAGCCAAGGATAGCCTGCCAGTTGATGACAATCTTGACTGCCGACAGAGTAACACCGGCCGAGAATACTGCCATAGAGGCATTTGCGCCCTTGATAAGGTCAAATGACGGGCTTGCCCATTTCGGCCAAGGAAGACCGATGACAACCCAGATAACAGCGAGGATAGGAGCCCATGCAACAGGCTGGGCAAGAGCGTGGATCACAGGCTTCCATGCGCTCTCCTTCTTTGTGCTGCCCGGCTGAGCGTTTTCCTTTGCGGCATTAAGCAGAGACAAACCAACAGGAATACCAACGGCATTTACTACGATACCCACAATTGCTACAACCAATGCCACAAACGGCGTGGTGCCAAAGATAGGCTCGAGGACTGCAAATCCCAGGAAGCCGATTGTCGGCGAACCGCTAATCAAAGCCATTACAGCAGCCGATCCCGGGGGATTCTTGCGGAAACAATACTTGTAGATGAAATAGACCGTCATGAAGCAGAACATGATTACAACAAGCGAAATCAGCGACAGCTTCAAGTCCTTGACAAGCATCTCACGGCTTGCATCTACGATTGAGACAAACAGCGCGGCCGGTAATGCAAAGTCAAGTACAACCTTATTGAACTTCTTTGCATCATCACCCGTGAAGGCCCCTTTCTTGCCGGCAATGTATCCAGCCAGCATCACCACTATGATAGGGACGATAGCATAGAGGATTACGTGGGTAATGTTCATTGTGGGTAGTTTTTAAGTAGTATAAATAGTTGATTAGATAAGAGTTGACAGTAGATGACGGTAGCCGTTGACCGCAAATAGTCGCCCGGTTGACAATATCATCGCCGTAGGGCGCCCTATAGTGTCGCCCGTCAGGCGACTTTAATCTATAAACGCCTCCACGCCCCCCAATGTTCACCACTCCCCTAAATTTTTATACATCCCGTCGCTTTTTGCGCTATGGTTGTCCTTTTCAAGTGTAAAGGTAAAAGGGATGCCTGCCTCCTGTGGAATTTGTGGAATTAGCTGAATTTGATGCGGTTGCCATAATAAATATGATAAATTTGATGGAAAATTTGGAGGGTTGGCAGAAATGATGTACCTTTGCATCGCATTAGGGCAAGTGCCTGATTGCATTTGGGCGAATACCAGAGTGGCCAAATGGGGCAGACTGTAAATCTGCTGGTTTATACC
>JAFLTK010000207.1 GCA_022511505.1 Muribaculaceae bacterium | reverse complement strand
CTACGGTTGCCATCTCGTCGCCATTGTGGTAGGCGAGACCTACAAATTCGTGGCCATAAGCGGCAGACATATCTTCCATAGCAACGTAGCCACGAGGACACCATCCACACCACAGACCGGTGTATTCTTCAACCAACGGGCGGCGAGTAACAACGTGTGATGCGACATTGAGCGTGCCACTGAGGTTGAACGGTGTTGCAAGTGTTGTGCCGTTGATTGTAGTTACGTTCACGTTAAGGTTATATGAACCGCTTGATGTAATCTCGGGGAGAGCGAGGTTGACGGTTGCCGTACCGTTATAGTATTCCAGCGGGGGATTAACCTCAGTTACAGTCGATACTGACTTGTCACCGGTGGTGGTGGTGGTATAGCCGACTGAAGTTACAGGGTTTGCGCCATTGTTGATGATAGTCAACCGGATACCGAAATTTTCGTCGCCAAGGGCGGCGTTTGACTCGGCAGGCATGGTGCAGTTAACGCTAAGCGCGGGGAAATCGCCCTCGATATATACAACCATCGGGACGTTCATGCCAAGGTCGCGAGCAACGTTGGTCCACTTGGCGTAGGCTGTATTGGCACTGTGGATATAGAACGCGTTGGTGTTGGAGATGGGTGTGCAAGAGAGCGGGTCAGAGATGGATGTACTGTTCAGGCTGAACGAGTAGCCAACGTACACGCCTGTTTTTGTAATCTCGTAGGGTTCGTCAAACGTAACCGACAGAAAGCCGTCGGCAATCGAGGCGGCCTGAGTGCAGATGCCGGGGTTGTTGTTGCCATCGGCATCGAGGCGCAAGGTTACAGAGAGCCATCCGCTCATGCTTTTAACATCGGCGGCAGTGAAGTTTACGGGAACTTTGAAACCTTTGATTTTTGAGCCGGCAAGGTTTGTGTCTCTGATGAGGATAGCGATGTCATAATCGGTTATGCCTTGAATACCCTCATAGGTAGGCTCGTCGTTGTTGGCGTTATAGGAGAACGAAATCGTCTCGGTAGCGTTAACCGCAGGGGTCAATGCCACGGCAATGCCGGCAACGAGTGAAAGTAGAAATTTCTTCATAACGATAATGTTTTGAATGTGTTAAAGTACCTATTGGAAAATATTTATTTGATGACTTTGGTTCCGTTGACCACATAGACGCCGGCCGGTAGGTTATTGACGGCAGCCTTGTCGGTAGTCTCGAGAACCTTGACACCATTGAGATTGTAGACAGTATATGAACCGGCTGTATCGGAAGCGATGTTGCCTACTCCGGCATTGTTGACCGTGTCAAAGACTACAGTCATCTTGAACGGAGCGTCGCTCGACGTGATGGTGATGTCGACCGAATGAATTTCTTTGGGCACTTCGGTTGTGCGGTTATACTCGAGGTCTACGGTCATACCGTCGTTAAACGAGGGCATTGTCAACGAGTAGTTACCATCCTCGCCCATGAGGGTGTAGCACTCGCCGCTAAGGGCGCAAATTGTGATGTCCTGAGTGGCCGACGTGGCGGTCAGCGACAGGTTGGTAGCGCCGGTGACATTGAATATTTCCTCGGCTTTGACTGAGTAGAGCACGCCGGGAACTTTCTCGATAACTTCAAATCCATCGGCGCCTACGGTGATTGTAGCGCCATTTTCAACGGTTTTGCCGTCATGGGTAACGGTGATTGCGTTTGCCGACAATAGGCAAAGTGCAGCTGCAATCGAAGTGATAATTTTTTTCATTTGGATGATGGTTATTCTGTTTTAATATTACTCGGTTTTAACAGCGGCCTCGGCAGCCTGAAGCACACCATTAGCATCGTCGGCAATGAATGCCACGACGCTGAGGTTTTCCTTGTTCCAATAGGATTTATTATTGGCCTTGATGCTGTATGTGTAGTCCTTGTTGGTAAATACACCGCGTGACGCTGTGATTTTGTCGCCATTTATCTCTGAAACAACGGCACGCAACACGTGGTTATGGACGTAGTTCATATCAATGTTGCCGTTATCATTCTGATAGCCCACGATGCCGCTTTCTATAATCCAGACTGTTAAGCGGCAGTCGATGTTCTCGGTAGGTTTCAATGTGATGGCAATGTTAATTTCTTCTGAATCAGGCGATAATGTGGGGATAATCTCAATAGCCGCCGGTGCTTCTTTCTCGAGTTCAGCGCGAATAGCCGACGCCCACCGGTCGCGGTCGAGCGCGCCGCTGTTGCGGTCTACAACGCCTGCCGGAAGCGCGGGGCTCTTTGCAGCACTGTAATACTGGCCGCCTTCCTTGATGCCAAGGGCAAAATTTGGCATATCTTTGTAGTCTTCATCAAGGTAGCTCAACTGGGATGCGTGGATGCTTACCGGAATGAATGCGTCGCCATACTGCTGCTTAAGTTGGCTGACAATCTCGTGACCCTCGGGACAGTTGCGACATTCCTGGCCGGTAAACTCCTCGAGAAGTACGGCGCGCTTGGCTTCAATTTTGTCAATCTCGATATAACGGTCGTCGATGTCGATATCGCAGGCCGTAGTTGCACCGAGCAACGCGACCCCGACAGCGATTATGTTTAATATATTGGATATCTTCATTTTAGTCTGTTGGATAACTGTGTGTTAATGTTAGAAAGTGTAATTGTAGGTAATCTGGAAACCGCGAGTTGCGGGAACATATCGACACACGCCGCCCGTACAGTTGTAGCCGGCACGGGTGCGACCATAACCGAGCATGAGTCGGTTTGACTTATAGTTGCCGGTGACGGTTGCCATATAATAATGTGTGTTTGTATCGCCGTGGTTCCACTCATCGCTGACCGAGAACATCAGATAGGGGAGAACCGATAATTCAAGCAAGCCATACATCCAGTCGCCTTTATCTTGCTTGGTGGCAAGATACTGATACTCGCCTCGTAGCGTCAAACGCTTGTTAAAGCGATATTTAGCCTCAACGACGGCGATATTGGCAGTCACCATGCCACCGTGTCCTTCGATAACTTCTTGATTATAACGTTGATACATATACATGAGGTTGAAGTTAAAATCAGATGTGACTTTTTTCTCAACCTGGAGGTTAACGTCGGTATAATAGAGGTCACCAAAGCCGAAGAATTTTGTCTTGGGGCCGTCGGTGCCATATTGCGAGCCGTTGAATGTTGGCGGTTCTCCCTCGTTCTTGATTCCGCGGATATAACTGATGTTGGCGCGTAGTTTGGTGCCATATTTACCGCCGAGCGGAGTCTTGCGCTTGAAGTTGTAGCCAAAGGTGCCTTGGAACGCCCATTCACCGGGAGCAGCCTGTGTGGCGTAGGGAT
>JAFLTK010000206.1 GCA_022511505.1 Muribaculaceae bacterium | reverse complement strand
GTCGGCACCGAGAGAAACAATGGCAATCTTTGATCTGTTCAGTCCTCGTATGGGGAGGAGATTGGCATCGTTGCGAGCGGCGGTCATCATCGCGCGGGCAAGAGCACGGTTTGTAGCATCGGCTTCGGGCGAGTTGATAGCATTGGCAAGCGCTTTGCCGCCGAGGTTATTGGTGTTTTCTTGCTGTTGAAGTAACCATTTGAATTTAAGTACTTTGCGAACCGACTGATATACCTGCTCGCGGTTGACTTTGCCGTCGAGGAAAGCCTGATAAACTTGGTCGAGGTCTTTTTCGGGCGACGGCGGACCGAGCAGAACGTCGGCGCCCGCGTTCAACGCATCGACACAGTTGCCCGTGCCACCGTTGGCGCCTTTCATGCCGAGGGCATCGGTAAACACAAGGCCGGTAAAGCCGAGTTTATTCTTGAGATAATCGGTTGTGATTTTGCGTGACAATGATGCCGGTGTGCCGCTTTTGTCGAGTGCCGGCAACTTGATGTGACCAACCATTATGCCCGATAAACCTTCATCGATATAGCGCTTGAACGGCACAATGTCAACAGCCTCGAGAGTGGCAAGCGAGTGGTCGACGGTGGTGCCGGTTTTGTGGGAATCGGTCGACGTGTCGCCGTGTCCCGGGAAATGTTTTGCCACCGAAAGTACGCCCCCCTGTTCCAACCCGCGAGAATAGGCGAGACCGAGTGCTGCAACGCGCTCAGGGTCTTCGCCAAAAGAGCGGTTGCCGATGACGGGGTTGGCCGGGTTGGAATTGACGTCAAGAACCGGAGCAAAATTGACGTTGATGCCCAAGAGGCGACACTGGCGAGCAGTCTCACGGCCGTATTGCTCGAGAACGGTCGGGTCGGTGATAGCGCCAAGGCCCATTGTCATCGGGTAACGAGTCGCGTCACTCAGACGCATCGACAAGCCCCACTCGCCATCCAATGTCACCAGCAGGGGCACCTTTGCCAGCGAGTTACAGTAGTCGATGGTCGATTTGTAGAACTCGATATTGCCTTTATGGAGCAGGATGCCGCCCATGCCATCGTCGCCAATGAGTTTCTTCATACGGCGGCGCCATGCCGGGTCCTCGTTGGCCTCAAACATGGGGCAGAACAGTTGAGCGACACGCTGGCGGTCGCTGAGCGAGTTGAAAACCGAGTCAACCCAGCGGTTGCAATCCGCCTCGTCATAACTTCGGGTAGCGACGCTTGCCGGAGCCGACGCTGAGGCATCTTTTTCGGTTTTATCACCCCTGGTCCCCGGATTGCCTTTTACACTCATCATGCTGCCTATGCCGGCAATTGCCGCCACGGCTGTCAGCATAAAAACTATTACTGTTAATTTGTTTTTTATCATTTGATTTAGGATTAAATTCGGGATTGGTTGTTGTTGCTGCTGCAGTAGTCGTTGTTATTGTTGTTGGTGTTTTTATTGTTTTTATTGTTTTTTGTGAATCACCAACACCAACAACATTAAAATTTATTTCACCGGCGTCAACCTTGGCTTGGGACTACCCTTGACGGTCTTACCTTTGAAATCGCCATCGGTAAACTCCTCGATTAGGTCTCGATAGAGCAAATTAGGACTACGCGCAATCAGCGTGCTTTCGGTCAGCGGAAACATGCTATCGCCGCCACGTTGAAGATAGTCGATAGTTGCCACGGTGTAGACACGCTTGGGGTCGATGTCTTTGCCGTTGATTTTGACCGAAACCATCTTGTTGTTTTTGCGGTCATAACGGCCCGAAACTTCACCGCTGAATGCCTGGCCGCCCTGACCTGCGATAATGTCCATCAGTTCGAGCAGTTTGTCACCCGTAATGTCGACAACCACTATACGATTATTAAACGGCAGCATATTTATAATATTGCCTTGTGTTAGTGTGCCGCCGGGCAGACTGTTGCGAATGCCACCGCGGTTGAGCAGACCAAAGTCGACCTTGCGCCCGGCAATCTTCTCGCCGCGGCTTTTCACCCAGTCACTCAGGAAGTTAGACAACTCGTCGCTACCGGAAATCATTTCGCCGGCTGTAGTGCCAATCTCGATGGCGCTAATAGAATCGACGCGTGAGCGATAGGGGGCAAGCAAAGCAATGTCATCGGTTGTAATACGGCTATCAAGGCGGTCGTTGACCGGGATTGCTCGCCGGCTGACTTGCTCGCCTTCGGGTTTGTCAAAATCTATCGTAATTTCACCGAGCAGCAGCCCCGCTTTTCCCATCTGTGCTATGTAAACAGGTCGTCCGTCGTGATTTCCGACCGCGGTCGGAAGGTCATTCGGATTGCCCGGGTACACACCCTCGTGGGAGTGTCCCCCGATGATAATGTCGATATAACTTGTCTCGCCGGCAATATCCTTGTCGTCAGTTACTTTAGACGAGTTAAAGCCAATGTGGGTCAGCGCGACAACCTTGTCTACAGCCAGATTCTCTTTAAGGTATCGGGCCATAGCCTCGGCCGTCTTGCCGCTGTCAAAATATTTCAGACCAGCATAGTTGTCGCTATCTATTAGGCCTCGCGGCTCGATGTTTATCCCGATAAAACCGATGCGCTTGCCGCCTGCCTCTTTAATAACGTAGGGAACAAACATACCCTCAAGGGGCGTCCCGGTGAAGTCATAGTTGGTCGCTAATAACGTTGGCTCGGCGGTAGCATATTGTTGGGCCAACTTCGTGAGCCCGTTATCAAACTCGTGATTGCCAACGATTTGGATGTCATAACCCAACTTATTGAGCATCATCTGCTCGACCTCACCGTCAAACAGAGTGAAAAACAGCGACCCTTGGACCGCGTCGCCGGCATCGACAAGCATAACGTTTGGCTCGGCTGCACGAACGCTGTCAATCAACACCTTGCGACGCAACACGCCTCCCTGGTTGTTCTTGTCAGGGTCAATTTGCGAATGGGTGTCATTGGTGTGGAGGATAACCACACGCTGGGCTATTATATCTGACGCCATGCCTAAGGCAAGAATACCCGCAAGCGCTATCATCGTTATCTTCTTCATGATATTTCAAGGAAAAAGTTAGTTAGCAAATTTAAACATAAATCTTCAAACTTGCAATCAAAAATTAATCTATCAACAAATAGTTTGTTGCAACTCGTTGATTAATAGATAATAGAACATGCTTTTTAATTTGAAGAAGAAAAAAATTAAAAAAAATGTCCAAAAGATTTTGTCAATTAACAGAAACCTATTAACTTTGCAGTCGCAAACGAGAGGAAAACCTCTCAGGGCAATGGCTCCTTAGCTCAACTGAATAGAGCATCTGACTACGGATCAGAAGGTTA
>JAFLTK010000205.1 GCA_022511505.1 Muribaculaceae bacterium | reverse complement strand
TACAATGCGAAAAATAGGCTGTAATATTACGCCCACGCGCAAGCAGGTCGTCTATTATCTCAATACCCTCAAAGGTCATGCGTCGTTTGATTTCTTCGTCGCTGATGTGGTTCAGTTTGATTGTCTCCACAATCATGTCGGCAAAGTTGCGGTAGAATTGCCGTCCGATAACGCGACATTCGCGCTCGCTCTTTTCAGGGAACGATAGACGGATATTTTCGGCTACCGTCAAGCGACGATATCTGATAACATAATAGAGCAAAAAGAAGATAAAATCGGCCAGCAGATACAACACGCCGAGGGGAAGGCGTGCAAGCCCCCCAAGTAGCCACGTCAGCAACTTATATCCAACCGATTTCAAAGCACCACCTCCCCTCTCGACTCCTCAGTCGTCGGGTCGTATGTGCCTATCTTGACAGACACGACACTGTTTGGCACGACGTTGTCGCCGTCGATAGCAACGCGCAAGTAATTATCGGTTAAGCCGCTCATCAGTCCATCGCGACGGCGGTGCTCGACAAGAACGGGCCTTACGCTACCGATAAACCGAGATGTGAACGCCTCGAGTTTTTTCTCGCTGACAGCGAGCATAATGCGAGTGCGACGATGCTTTTCAGCCTGGTCGACGACGTGGTCGATTGAAAGCGCGCGTGTGTCCGGGCGCTCGCTGTAGGTGAACACGTGTAGGCGCGAAATATCGAGTCCCTCAACAAAGCGTCGCGATGACTCAAACCGCTCCTCGGTCTCGCCGCGAGCACCGACAATCAGGTCAACGCCGATAAAAGCATCAGGCATTACGCAGCGAATTAGGTCGACACGCGAGGCAAAAAGTTCAGAATCATATCTGCGTCTCATAAGTTTCAGCACCTCATCGTTGCCATTCTGCAACGGGATGTGGAAACTCGGCATAAACCGACGCGATTCGGCCACAAATTCCACTATTTCAGGTGTCAACAAGTTGGGCTCAATAGACGAAATGCGATAGCGTTCAATCCCGTCTACTTTGTCGAGTTGCTTTATCAGGTCGAGGAATGTTTCGCCATGATGACGGCCGAAATCTCCGACGTTCACGCCCGTTAGCACAATCTCCTTTCCGCCTTCTGATGCCGCCTGACGGGCCTGAGCAACAATCTGCTCGATGGTTCCCGACCGACTGCGTCCGCGGGCCATCGGTATCGTGCAGTAGGAGCAATAGTAGTCACAACCATCTTGTACCTTAAGGAAATAGCGGGTGCGGTCGCCACGAGAGCACGACGGTGTGAACTCGTTAATCTGCTTGAAGTCAACATGATGTGTAGCCTTTTGTCGCTGTTGCATCCAGGAGTCGAGATAGTCGGGTAACGAGTTTTTCTTATCATTTCCTGCCACTATATCCACACCATCGATAGCAGCCACCTCCTCGGGCCTCAGTTGGGCATAACATCCAGTGACAATTACTGTCGCCTCGGGATACTTCTTTACAAGACGACGAATGGCTTGACGGTCCTTTTTATCGGCCAAGTCGGTCACGCTACACGTGTTGACAACGACAATGTCAGGTACATCGCCTCGTTGCACACGATTGATACCACGTTCGGCAAATAACCGTGCGATAGTCGACGTCTCGGCAAAATTCAACTTACACCCGAGAGTGTGAAAAAGAGCCGTCCTATTATTAAATGTATCTTTATCTATCATCCTTAATAAGCAACATCTTTAATTGTGCAAAATTACATAAAAACCGCGACATATTTGCCACCTTCAATTGAAATCATAATCAACATCATGGTTTTATCAATAAGACATTTTAACCGAATTGTTGGAAATTTGCGGAAAATAACGAAATTTGAGGACCGGGTGTTGCACATTTGAAATTTTATTGCTAAATTTGCAACGCAATTAGGATACAAAGGTTTTTGATATGCGAACTATCGATCTTTTGTAGTTCCTGAATACCGTGGATTTTAGTGATTTTCTTGAAAACACAAACTATAATCTGCTTCTATAAAAGTTATAATCTCCTCATGCAATTCTCAATGTTTCCAATAATTGATGCTTTCTTTCGCCGAGTCGATTGAGGGTATCTGTGTTAAACAATGGATATAATTATTTAACGTGCGGGTTCAATGTTTTTTGAACTTCAACGTTGATTGATTAAAGGATGATAATTGATGTTAATTATTGGGATGATTGCAAATTAATCAAAACGTTGATTTACATCTATCTTGAGGATTGCTCCATTTCATCACCGAGAAAACAAACTAAAAGTTCACAGTTTAATCCCAGAGACAGTCTGTAAAAATTACATAACCAACCCCCATAAAACTTCGCATACGTGCATTTTGTCCGCCTGAATCTGCAGGAATGGATGATAGATGCTAAGATAACAATTTGAAATATAATGCGATAAACAAAACTATCGTAGATTATGCAGAAATACAATATCGATGAGCTCCAGGCTATGGATGCCGATAACCTTAAAACATTGGCCGAAAGTCTCGGAATTAAGAAGGTAAAGAATGTTGACCCGTCAACGTTGGTGTTTGACATCCTTGACGAACAGGCTCGCGCGCTTGCCAAGGCTGAGGCTGTCAACGTTCCCGAAAAGAAAAATCGTCGCGGTCGCAAATCTGCCGCTACCACTCCGGCAACCGCTGATAAATCGCCTGAAACCGAGGTCGCTAATGATTCTCAAACGCCCGCTGAGGAAATCAAAGAGGTTAAAGAGACCATGGAAAGCAAAGAGCCCAAGAAACGTGGTCGCAAGCCTAAAGCCAAGGCTCAGGAAACCGTTGACACAACTGAATCGGCGGCTCGGGAGGATGGTGCCACTGAACCATCTTCACCCGCTGATGAGAAGCCTGTCAAAACGCGCAACACTCGCTCAAAGAAAGCCAAAATGGTCATTGAACAAACCGAGTTGCCCTTTGACGCCGTGGAGTCGAATGAACAACCTACAGTTGACAAGAAACCCACCGAGGAGGTTCAACCCGAGACTCACCCGGTTGACGATATCGCGCAAGAGTCAAACACTGAGCCAAAAGAACCCGAACAGGTTCAAACCGAGCCGTCTAAACCAAACTTCGCTCCACGCGAGTCATTCGGCTCGTTCTTCCCTCGCTCTGAGGGTCGCCGATTTGTACCCCGTAGCCAGCGCGAAAAAGAGGAGGCTGCTGCTGCCGCTGCTCTTGCCGCTGCCACAGCGCCCATTGTGATTGGTGAGCCGAGCCAACAGAAAATGATTGCCCAACAGCAACAAAGCCAGCAGAGCCAAGGTCAAAGCCGCAATAAAAAGAACAAAAAGAACCGTCAGCAACAACAGCAACCACAGGTGC
>JAFLTK010000239.1 GCA_022511505.1 Muribaculaceae bacterium | reverse complement strand
CAAGAGCCTGGAAAATCTGACCCATTCCCTGCCTTATGGCTTGTTTAGACATGCCGTAGATAGTGGCAAACAGTTCAATATTCTGACTTACTGTCAGTTCCTCGTAAAGCGAAAACGACTGGCTCATATAGCCGATGCGTGTCTTGACTTTCTCAGACTGCGTCGCCACGTTGTAGCCGGCTACCCAAGCCTCGCCTGCCGACGGTCGACTGAGTCCGCAAAGCATGCGGATAGCCGTTGTTTTCCCGGCGCCGTTCGCACCCAAGAAACCGAATATCTCGCCTTTCTTAACCTCAAACGAGATGTGGTCAACGGCTGTGAAAGAGCCGAAACATTTTGTCAGGTCGTTCGCTGAAATTACTATATCATTGTTTGGCCTATCCATTGCTTTCCATAAGTTTGATAAACAAGTCCTCGATATCGCCCTTGGCCGGATAAATCTTCGCGTCGTTAATTCCTTGCGAGACAAGTTTAGCGGTCACTATATCGGCATTAAAATCGTCATTCCCAACAACATGAAGCGTTGCCCCAAAAGTATAGCAATTCTGCACTTCGGGTATTTTCTTAAGTGCTGTCAGGAGTTTAAACATATCCTTTGACACGGCATTATAGAGATTCTCATCCAGCCCTGCAACAAGTTCGGCCGGGGTGCCGACTTTGAGAATATGGCCGCTGTTAATCATGGCAAGGCGTTCACATCGCGTTGCCTCGTCCATATAGGAAGTGGAGACGAGAATTGTGATGCCTTTCTCTCTCAATCCGCCGAGCATCTGCCAAAATTCATCGCGCGAAACGGCATCCACACCCGTTGTCGGTTCGTCAAGTAATAAGATGTCGGGGCGATGGATGAGGGCGCAACTGAGGGCGAGTTTCTGTTTCATGCCACCCGACAGGTTTCCGGCATAACGGTTGGGGAATTTCTCAAGTTGCCCGAATATGGGTGCTATCAAGTCAAAATTCTCTTTAACCGTCACACCGAAAAGCGAGGCATAAAAGCGAAGGTTCTCCATGACGGTCATATCTTGATAGAGGGAGAATTTCTCGGGCATATACCCGATGCGCAACCTTATCTTTTTATAGTCTTTCACTACGTCGAGTCCACACATTGACGCAGAGCCTTTATCGGGCGTCAGCAATGTGGAAAGTATCTTGAAAAGGGTGGTTTTCCCGGCGCCGTCGGGTCCGAGCAGCCCGAACAGCTCCCCACTGTTTATCGACAGGGAGACATTATCCAAGGCCACGAGTTTGCCGTAACTTTTCGAGAGGCCGTTTATTTCGATTGTGTTGTTCATAGGCGCACCTCGCCATATTGACCTATTTTCAATCGGCCGTCGTTTTTCACGGCAACCTTGGCGGCATAGACAAGATTGGCACGCGAGTCGTTGGTCTGGATAGACTTGGGTGTAAACTCGCTTTCCTCTGCTATCCAAGTGATTATACCCGGGTATTCATATTGCTCATTCCCTCCAAAATCGGCAATGACGGTTACTTTTTGACCGATTTTTATATCGGCGAGTTGCGACGCGGTGAAATAACAGCGGAGGTATATCTTATCGAGGTCGGCAATTTTGTAAAGCGGTTTCCCGGGCGCGGCATATTCGCCTTGCTCGGCGAGTTTGGTTAAAATCGTGCCCGATAATGGCGCGTGGATGTGGCATTTTTCAATCTGCTCCTTGATTTGGTCAGCTTGATAGGTAATCGCTTCCGAGTTGTCGCTGATGGTCTTCTTGCTATTGTTGAGGGTTGAGAGTAGTGCGTCGAGTTGACCTTGAAGTGTCTTGAGACAGGCAACGGCGTCGTCGTAGGTTTTACGGGTCGTCGCTCCGTCTTCGAGCAGACGGCCGAAGCGGTCAACCTCCTGTTGCTGGTGGGCTATTTGGGTTTTTAGTGCCGCCGCTTGGGCTGTTATATCGGGAGTCGAACTCTCGGCGGAATTTCGCTGACTATACAGTTGATTCAATTGAATGGCAAGCATTGTTGTATCAATCATGGCGATGTTTTGTCCAAGCGTCACGCTGTCGCCTTCCACAAGCGGCATCGAAACGATATTACCGGCCGTTTCGGCCGAAACTGTTACTGTCGTTGCCTCAAAAATGCCGGTTGCATTATATTCTTCTTTCTTCTTGCACGAGATGAGGACACAGGAAAGAAGTGCAAAATAGAATATCTTTTTCATCGGTTGAGTGTATTTTTGATTTTATAGATTTCTTGGATGTATTGAATTTCGTGGAATTTGGCCGTCAGAATAGCGAGGTTCTCGTCGGTAATCTTGGCGAGTAACGCTGTAGCGTCAATTATGCCGTTGCGAAGTTGAGACTCGGCTGCTTTTCTGACGTTACCTCTCAGCGCTATAATCTGAGCATCATCTTGCATCATTTCTCTAAGTCCTTGCAACGCCTCGAGTTGGCTCGCGGTTTGAAGCCCGGTGTTGAAAAGGAATGTTTCTCGCTCGATATTGATGTTGTCAATGTCGAGCGCGGTTTTGGCAAGTTTGTTTTTCTTATTATAAAAGGAGTCTATGTTCCATGATACCCGCAACCCGGCAAGGATGTTGAACGACAGGTCGCGGTTCATCATGCTTTTGAAATAGTCAAAACCGGGATAGCCGTAGTAGGCCTGGGCGAAAAAACCGATTTTCGGCATTAGGGAAACATTTGTCATCAATTGCGATGTTTCAAGAGCCTTCTGACGGCTGTCGAACAATCTGAGTTCAGGACGGTCGGAGGTCATCTCAGCGGGGAGGTCGGCATTCGGTAGGGCAAGTTCCCGGGTTGAGACATCTTCGCCTACATATATACCAAGCAGAGCGCGATAACTATTAACGGCGCTTTGGGCTTGGCTGATAGACTGTTTCAAGGTCAGAGCCTGGGCCTGTACCATGTCAACGTCACTGCGCATGGCGATTCCGTTTTTAAACATTGCGCTGAGGAGGTCAAGGTTGGCGTTGAGCAAATCGAGTGTTTGCTTGGATTGTTTTATTTGCTCCTCGGCAAGGAGTATTGCAAAATAGATATTGTCAACTTGTTGACGCAGAGCATACAGCTCGACCTCCAGTCCCGACTGCTGCACCGCCTCCTGAGAGCGGGTTGCTTCTCGTCGAGCCTTAGACGCACCACCGTCCCAGACTGTCTGTGAGACATCGACACCTATTTTATATTGCAACTTGCCAATGCCTCGGACTTCGCGCCCCATTTGGGCAAGAATGTCTTCCAACGCCGCCGGGAACGCCGGGACGACGTTTTGGACTGTTCCCTGGCCGTAAGCGGTAATCGACGGAAGCCACGACTTGTTTATGTCGCTCAGGTCAATTTCGAGCGACTTTTCAATCAGCCCATATCTTTTTATGGCCGGATAATTCTCCCGTGCGCGCTCTTGACACTGCTCCAATGTCAACCGGGCATTGACGTCGGGCACTGAGAGCAACAGAGCGAATAGTAATAAGACAAAATGCTTCATATCATGCTTTTATTTTTCTTATTATTGTATCAAAGTTTTCATTCTTGCGATGTTCACTGAAAGTCTTTTTGTCGTCCATAAATCCGGAAAGGACGACGTTGACAAGAGGAGCGGCCATGAAAGCGAATACATTTAGCGAAATGATGTCGATAAGCAACATCCGCGCGTCAATCTTTCTATATCTTCCCTCTTGATAGCCATTGTCGAGCTCTGATTGGAGATTGGCTATTAATAACGGGGCCACATTCTCAATCTTGGAGCGAACGAGGTTTAGCCGCTCGCTGTTGCCGAAAACTTCACGCATAAGGAAGCCCGGCAACTCGGGATTGTCGGCTATGAAATCAATGTGACGGTCAATGATGTGCCTGAGTTTTTCCTCCAAAGGAAGATTTGTCGAAGCGATTGACTCCTTTATTAAAGATGTCAGCAGTTCCATTTTTTGCGAGATGATTTTCTCAAAAATTTTCTCTTTCGTGCGGAAATAATAGTGGAACATGGCATGAGTGACACCGGCTTTAGCGGCGATAACCGTTGTTCGGGCGCCGTCATAACCCTTTGTCATAAATTCCGCCTGAGCCGCCTCAATTATCTTCTGCTCAGTGGTTTGCTCAATATTTTGGGGTGAAACATTCATTACTAATTCTGTTTGACATGTTTGACTAACAATATTGTTAACGCAAAGATATAAATAATTTTTTAACGCACAAAAAATCAAACAGAACATAGTTGGATGAGAGAGGGTGTGTTCCATTTGCCGGAACACACCCTCGTTTTTAGATTTTACGCTGTGACACGGATTCTCGATTTATCTTGATTAATCTCGTTTTATCGAGAAAACCGGCCGGAGCCTTTTGCCCGCGTCGACGAAGTTGTCGATTATGTTACCTTGACGGCGGGGATTACTGGTTGTTGATGGTCGAGAGGAGGGACTCGACGGCGGCGCGGAGCTGGGCGTCGTTACCTTTGACAATCTCGGCGGGGTCGTTGAGGATGAGAATGTCGGGGTTGAGCTGGGTATTCTCGAGGTAGGTGCCGTCGGGCAACTCATATCCGATAACGGGGATGCCGAAATACATCGATGGGTCTTGCATCGTTATCCAGTTGACCGAGGTCATGGTGCCGGGAACTGGGGCGCCGACGAGTTTACCGAGGCCTTGGTGGCTGTAGACCCAGGGGGTGCCATGGGCGTTGCTGTAGTTTGCCTCACATTGCAGCATAATCGAGGGCTTGTTCCATCGGCGCGAGGGCATGTCGCAGCCGTGCTGACCGCGGATTACCTGTGTGAAATACTTGTGGCCGCTAAAGAGGATTTCGATGTCCTCGTGGAGGCGTCCGCCACCGTTCCAGCGGGTGTCGATGACGATACCGTCGCGGGTGGAGTATTTGCCGAGTATCTTTGAGTAGATGTCGCGGAACGAGGGGTCGCCCATTGACTGGATGTGGACATAGCCGAGGCGGCCGCCCGAGAGGGAGTCGACGATGGCCTCGTTGCGTGCAACCCAGCGCTTATAGAGGAGGTCGCCCATTTCGCCCTGAGAGATGGGGAGGACCACAAGTTGCTTGCCGCCGTCGAGGGCCAAGAGCGTCTTGCGGCCGCGGGTGTTCATCAGCAGCGAGTCAACGGGGGTGGTGGGCTCGAGGGTGGTGCCGTTGATGGCGGTGATGACGGCGCCGGGGGCGATATCGATGTCGGCATGGTCGAGCGGACCGCCCTTGACAATCTCGCTGACACGCAGGCCGGGGCCGGCGTAGGTCATGTCAAAGAGCAGGCCGAGCGAGGCGACGGGGTCGGTCGCGGCGGGACCGCGATAGCCGGCACCGGTGTGGGAAACGTTCAGTTCGCCAAGCAGTTCGCTGAGCATCTCGGCGTAGTCATAGTTGTTGTTGATGTGGGGCAGGAAGCGGCGATAGTTGTCGGCCATCATGTCCCAGTCAACGCCGTGTAGGGTAGGGGTGTAGAACATTTCACGCTCCTGGTTGATGACGTTTTCAAACATTGCCTCGCGCTCGGCGCGGGTGTCGATTTTTGCGCTGCCCTTGAGCGAAATGGCGGTCAACTTGTCGTTGGAGGTCGTCAGTTTCTTTAGGGCGTTATTGCCGAGGAGGTAGATGTTACCCTTGGTGTCGGTGGTGAACGACATGCGGCCGGCGCCGAGTTTGGAGACGATTTTGGTGTCACCGTCGCGCAGGTTGAGCTTCCACAGGTCATAGCCTTTCTCGACGGCCGAGAGGTAGTAGAGGTTGTCGCCGTCGATGATGGCGTCACAGATGTCTGACGAGTTGGGAGTCAGGCGCACGATTCGGTCCTGAATGCCGGCGGTCTCGACGTTGATTGCCTTGACATCGTCCTTGGCATCGGGGTCAATGGCCTCGTCTTTCTTCTTATCTTTTTTCTTGCCTTTCTTGTCGGTGTCCTTGTCGGCATCTTTTTCTTTCTTCTTGCGCGATTTCTCGACCTCTTTTCTGAGTTCATAGTCCTCGTCGTTGAGGCGATAGCGGTCATAGGCATCGCGGTTGAGGAACACGAGCATGGCATCGCTCATCGAGCCCCACGAGGCGTGGTTTCTCATACCGTAACGTTCACTGAGGAAGAGGATTGCATTGCCGTCCATGACAAAGCGGGGCATCTCGTCAAAGTATCCGCTCTCGGTGATGTTGGTGATGTCGCCGGTCTCGGCGTTGATGAGCAGAATGTCGGTATACGGGTCGCGATAACTGCCGATGAGTTCGGCCACAATCCAGCGGCTGTCAGGCGACCAGGCCAGATTGATGCCGCCGTCGCGACGCGGGTATAGGGTAGAGTCGGTCAGCGTGACGGTCTGGCGGTTGGCGAGGGTCATGACGCGGATGCGGTTACGGTTCTCGATGTAGGCGAGTTTCTTGCCGTCGGGGCTGAGGACCGGTTTCTCGCGGTCGATGTTGTCGCGATGGTCAAAAAGCGGTTCCTCGGCAACGAGCGTTGCGAGCGAGAAAGTCGGGTCATCGCGACGTTCCATCGTGGCGACATAAATATTGCGATGTCCCTCGCGCTCGGAGGTGTAGTAGAGAGTGCGGTTGTCGTCGCCCCAGGCGATGTCGCCCTCGCGCGCGCCGGTGTTGGTCACGCGCTTGACCGACTCATGGTCGATAGAGCCGACAAAGATGTCCCCGCGGCGAGCGATGGCAATCTGCTTGCCGTCGGGCGACACGGCGGCGTCCTCATATCCGTTGCCGAGCGAGACGGTCGTCGGTTGGTTGTCCTCGTCGAGCGTTATGCTGACATTGACCTTGACCGGAGCGCCTCCCTTGGCGGGGTCGAGGGTGTAAATCTCGCCGTTGTAGCCCATGGCGAGCAGGCCGTTGTCGGCTCCCGAGAGGAAGCGGACGGGGTGGGGTCCCATGGCCGTCAAGGCTTTGGCAGCCGCCGGGTTGTCGATAGGCGCGGCATAGACGTTGAGCGACCCGTTGTCACGTTCGCTCAGAAAGTAGAATGTCTTGCCGTCGGGGCTTACGGTCGGGTCGAGGTCTTCGCCCGGGCGTGCCGTCAGGTTGGTGTGGCGCCCCGTCTTGGGGTCATATTTCCAGATGTCGCGGGTGACCGACGACGTGTGATGCTTGCGCCACGTGTTTTCCATCCCCTTGACGTCATAGTACAGGAACGACCCGTCGCCACCGGGGATAAACTCCACGGCCACGGCCGGCGAGGCAAGCACTTGGCGCGCAACGCCCGGAGTAGCGATGTCGACGCTGTAAAGTTCGGTCAAGCGCGCCGACGGGAACAGCAGGCTCTCAGCCGGGTCCTGGATGGCGGCCGAGAAAAGCACGGCGCTGCCGTCGGGCGTGAACGCCTCGGGCGTTTCGGCAGCCGAGTGGAACGTCAATCGCGTAGCCGACCCGCCGTCAACATTCATCACATAGACATCGCGGCCACCGTTGCGGTCGCTCGCAAAAGCAATCATCTTGCTGTCGGGCGACCAAACCGGGTCGCTCTCATAACTGGGCAGCGACGTCAGTCGCGTCGCCGTGCCGCCCGCGACCGGGACGGTGTAGATGTCGCCCTTATAGGTAAACGCAATCGTTTTCCCGTCCGGGGAGATGTTGACGTCTCTCATCCACAGCGGCTCGCCGACAGTCGCGGCCGCCGCGCCGATGGTCGCTGCAAAGGCTAAAAGGGTGATTGTTTTTCTCATTGCAAAATGGGATATAATGATGTAACTTAATTTTTAGCGGGTGGCGGCGCGGGTTTTGATTTTCTTGCCGTTTTTGTCCCAGGTGTAGATCCATCCGCCGTTGCGCGATGTAAAGGTGTCGCCGGCTACGCCGATGACGTCGCCAACCATGCTCTTGGACAGTGTTTTATACTTGCGCCCTTCAGCGTCCCAGAGATAGATCCAACCGCCGTTTTGACTCACAAAAAATGTGGCGCTAAACCCAACGACGGTGCCAACCGTCGACACCGATAGCGTTTTGTATTTCTTGCCTTGGGCATTGTAGATGTAAATCCAACTGCCGGTGGATTCTACGTTTGAAATCTGCTCTGCCTTTGCTGAAAAACCAAACATAAATATTAAAATTAACAGTAATAACTTTTTCATACGTCAATGTGTATTTTATTTATTTGGGGGACAATAGACCGGCCTCCCAAGGATTTGCCACAAATTTAATAATTATTTCTTGAATCAAGCTTATTCACTCTGATTAGATTCGTTTGCCGTGTTGCTTGAACCGTCCTGTAACCAGAGCGAGAAGAGTTGGTCTTTAATGGAGTATCTACATAATTTCTTGATAGTCTTATCGATATTGATTATATTGTTTTTACTAAGAGAGTTTAGATAGGCCGTAAGGATATTCGGCGGTAATTTTGTCATGTATTTAATTTCTGACATAATCATTCCATCGGTTTTTAAACATAAAGCATTTAGAATATGTTGAGAATAAGTTGGCAGACCTTGATATATAGCCCTATACTTTTCCGCGAACCAAGATAGCAATATATCTAAATCGGAATTTTGATTTTTATTAATTGTCAGAATAGCCTCAATAATCTCTAAAGATCTAATCGTTTTGGGCATATAGATTAATAGTGATAGAGCACGTTTAATATATGGTGGGCTAAAAAAAATGCTTAAATCTGTTGAATCAACAGATTTGATGTACACCAATTTCATTCCCTCAAAGAAGGGAGCATTATAATCAGTTAGCGATGGTAATAGTCTTGATAAAGAGCCTATTAGCATGGGAGCGTCTTGACTATAGAGAAAACGTCTAAGTCGGTATTGTTCATCGAACGTACATCTATTAAAATAGAAATCTATATCATCAATGAATAGTAAGCATTTATTAGATTTATTAGATTTATTAGAACATTGCATGATAATTTCATCGGAACTGAAGATAGATCGCCCATCAATCCAGATTTTATCATAGTAAGCATTTTCCGAGTTGTTGTATATTCGGTTTAACAGGAATGTCTTTCCTGAACCATTTTGACCTATTATTAGTACGGCCTGATTGCTTGATGAAACCATGTTGATGTTGATTTCATTCTGTACAGAAACAAATGTATCTTCATTTAGTATCACCGGTTTCTTTTCCATCATTCTACAAATTTATAATACCACCAAATTCTTAAAAGCGGGGATCTAAAGCGCCTTTTGCCATTAGATGTGCGCATTATATATCCGTCATGTTCTATCATATTAAGGATCTGGCTAAAGGCCTCTTCATTCTCATCCGGGTCAGGGTTGTTGGTGGAGGCCGAGTAGATAGCAAAAAGTTGTTCTCTTGAGAGACCATCCTCGGGCTCGCTCAATCTTCTGAGTATTAAACGTGCACCTTTTTCATATCCGTTGTATTCGGCTAATCTTTCTGACCATGTTCGCAGGTCATCTCCTTGTGACAACTTGGTTATCGCGTCATCTATTATCTGATGATTAATCCCGCTTCTTGAGCCGGGATGGTTTTTGATATTTGTAAAAAGTAATTGGATAAAATAAGGGATGGGCCACTCGATTCGATCAAGAAGATAATCAACAAGTTCTTGACTAATAGCAATATTCTCTGATTCAGCCAATGCTTTTACCAACCCCTGGGCTTCTTCATCAGATAAAGCGTCAAAATCAAATGAAAGAAGGTCGTTGATTGTCATTGAAAGATTGCGCATCTGGGTGAAATTATGCAATCCAACTGAGCCACAAAAAATCCATCTAATTTTACTATTTGAAACCTGTCTCAGACTTCTGAACCAGTTGAGAAAAAACTCTGCTTCGTTATGATTTTGGGGATTTCTATCAAGAATACTTAAGAAAAGTGTAAGTTCATCAATAACAATTAGCGCATCTTTAGAGTGATCTATTACTTCTGCTAATGATGCATATAAATTTTCAGTGTTTTCGGATTGATTATAATCAATTTTTAGCGGGCCTATACCTTTAATGCTTTCGAGAATTTTAGATATGAAGCCGCCTGTTGCATGCATAGCCTCCACCCAGATACCGGCTTTGTCAAATGTACTTATGAGGATTTGGAGGAACTCGTCGCGAGTGCGCACTCCTTCTAAATCGATATAGACACATTTCCATCCTTCGTTAATTTTGTCTTCAATTAACCTTTTAGCAAAGGATGACTTTCCTATTCGCCGTGGCGCGGATAATACCAAAGAATGGTAAGAAGTTAGATAGTCGTGAGCACGAGTGAGTTCTGCTTCTCTTCCATAAAAATCATCTCCTGTAACAGGAGGCCCTACTTTATTTGTGATAGCCATAATTCATGATATTTTGTCTTTGCAAAGATATATAAAACTTTTTATATATAAAACTTTTTATATATAAGATTTTTTATATATCTTTGATTCAATTAGTTACGGAATTGACGAGGGTTGTCGTTATCGTTATGTGAGGGTCGCCTCCGTATTTTAGGGCGTTATTTGCCGCGGTTACCGCGGCGGGGATGGTTTCCGGGGGTGTTGAAATAGCGGCGTTGGTTTTGCTTCTCGCGTGGAGTGCGGGCGGTGAAAATCTTTTGGCCGGTGTAGGGGTGGATGCCGGTGTAGTATATTTCGGTGGCAAGGGTCATGGGCGTTGGGGTGAAGTCCTGAACCTGCTCGAGACGGAAGTGGAGGGCGCGGGTCTCGGCGGCAAGTCGGGCCATGTCGGCCTCGGTGCACCCGGGGTGGGACGAGATGAAGTAGGGGATGAGTTGCTGGTTGAGCCCGGCGGCGCGGTTTACGTCGTTGAAACGGCGGTTGAACTGTTTGAAAAGGTCAAACGAGGGCTTGCGCATCAGGTTGAGGACATGGGGCTCGGTGTGCTCGGGAGCAACCTTCAGCCGACCGGATACATGGTTGGTAATCAACTCCTTGATGTAACGAGCGTTGGCGCTGTCGATTTTAGGGCGTCCGGTTGTGTGGAGGGGGATGTCATAGCGCACGCCACTGCCGACAAATGCTTTTTTGACGCCGGGAACGGCCTTGACGTCGTCATAGACGCGCAACAGGGCCGACGGGTCGGTGTCGAGGTTGGGGCACACGCCGGGGTGGAGGCACGACGGACGCATGCAGCGGGCGCAGACGTCGCGGTCGCTGCCCTTGAGGCGGTACATGTTGGCCGACGGGCCGCCAAGGTCGCTGATGTAGCCCTTGAAGTCGGGCATGCGGGTGATTTGGCGCGCCTCGTCGACTATTGACTCGCGGGAGCGCGAGGCGATATGCTTCCCTTGGTGGGCCGAGATGGTGCAGAACGCGCAGCCGCCAAAGCAACCGCGGTGCATCGTGATCGAGTGGCGTATCATCTCGTAGGCCGGGATGGTTTTACCGCGATAGCGGGGGTGGGGCAGGCGCGTAAACGGCAGGCGGTAGACGGCATCGAGGTCGGCGGTCGACATTGGCGGTCGCATGGGGTTGACGCGAACCGTCCTGTCGCCGTGTTGCTGCCACAGGGTCGCGCCTCCGTCGAGGCGGTTGCTCTGTTGCTCGATGTGCATAAAGTTGCGAGCCTGGAGTCGCTTGTCGCGCAGGCAGTCCTCAAACGAGTTGAGGATGATGTTGCTATCATCGGGCGCGGGCATGGTGTCAATTGGCTGGAGGAGAACGGTCTGGGGGATGTCGGTCAGCGAGGCGATATTCTCGCCGGTGTCGAGGCGTCGGGCAATCTCGGTCATGGTCTGCTCGCCCATGCCGTATGAGATGAGGTCGACGGGAGCGTCAACGATGATGGATGGACGCAGCCGGTCCTGCCAGTAGTCATAGTGGCTGTTGCGGCGCAGCGATGCCTCGATGCCGCCGGCGATGATAGGTACGTCGGGGTACAGGCGGCGCAATATATCGCTGTAGACGATTGTAGGATAGTCGGGTCGCATGCCGTGTCGTCCGCCGGGGGTATAGGCGTCGTCGCTGCGCAGGCGCCGGGCGGCGGTGTAGTGGTTGACCATCGAGTCCATGGCGCCGGCCGATACTCCGAAGAACAGGCGCGGACGGCCCAGTTTGGTAAAGTCACGCAGGTCGTCGCGCCAGTTTGGCTGGGGCACGATTGCCACGCGGTAGCCGGCGGCTTGGAGTGTGCGGCCGATGACGGCGGCGCCAAACGACGGATGGTCAACATAGGCGTCGCCCGAGAAGATGATGACGTCGATGTAGTCCCAACCGAGGGCGGCTACCTCCTTGGCCGATGTTGGCAGATAGCGATCGGCCGGGGGCAACGGAAGCGCGTTATTTTGAGTCTTCATCGGTGGTCATTGCTTTATACATATTCTCGAGTTCGATAACCTCGTCGCGCAGTCGTGCAGCCTCCATGAAGTCCATTTTGCGGGCGGCGTCGACCATCTGCTGGCGTCGCAGGGTAATTTGGTGCTGAATTTCGTCGGGCTTCATGTACTCCATGACGGGGTCGGCCACAACGCCGATAGCGGGTTTGAATTCAACGTCGTAGGGGGTAAAGTCGGGCTCGGTCTTCTTGGCGGCGCCGGGGGCCTCCATGCGGTGGCGGCGCAGTTCGCCGGCGGTGCGGGCGGCCTCTTCCTCCTTGCTGTCGAGGCCGATGAGACGTGCGCGGGCTTTGACAATTGCCTGCGGCGTGATGCCGTGGTCCTCGTTGTATTTTAGTTGCAGACGGCGCCGGCGGTCGGTCTCGTCGATGGTTTGCTGCATCGAGTCGGTAATTTTGTCGGCATACATGATGACCTTGCCGTTGAGGTTTCGGGCGGCGCGGCCCACGATTTGGGTCAGCGAGCGGTTTGAGCGCAAAAAGCCCTCCTTGTCGGCGTCGAGGATGGCGACAAGCGAGACCTCGGGCAGGTCGAGACCTTCGCGAAGGAGGTTGACGCCGATGAGCACGTCATAGACGCCGGCGCGCAGGTCGTCGAGGATGCGGATGCGGTCGAGGGTGTCGACGTCGCTGTGGATATAGGCGGCCTTGATATTGAGCTTGACAAGGTAGTCGTTCAGTTCCTCGGCCATGCGCTTGGTGAGGGTGGTGACAAGGGTTCGCTCGCCGGCCTCGATGCGTTGCTGAATCTGCTCGATGAGGTGGTCAATCTGGTTGTGGGAGCCGTGAATCTCAATCTCGGGGTCGAGAAGGCCGGTGGGGCGGATGATTTGCTCGACGACGACACCCTCACTGCGTTCCAGTTCATAGTCGGCCGGCGTGGCGCTGACATAGACCATCTGGTTGGTCAGCCGTTCAAACTCCTCAAAGCGCAGCGGGCGGTTGTCGAGAGCCGCGGGAAGGCGGAAGCCATACTCTACAAGGTTCATCTTGCGCGACAGGTCGCCGCCATACATGGCACGCACCTGTGGCAGCGTCACGTGGCTCTCGTCGATAATGGTAAGGAAGTCTTTGGGGAAATAGTCCAAGAGGCAGAAGGGGCGCATGCCGGGCTCGCGGCCGTCGAAATAGCGGCTATAATTCTCGATGCCCGAGCAGTGGCCTACCTCGCGAATCATCTCGACGTCATAACTGACTCGCTCCTGCAATCGTCTGGCTTCCAACGGCTTCCCTTCGCGCTCAAAAGCAGCGACCGAGTCGTTGAGGTCGAGCAAAATCTGTGACAGGCCCGAGCTGACGCGCTGGGGCGACGTTACAAAGATGTTGGCGGGATAGATCTTAAACGAGTCGTGGTTGCCGAGCGAGCGCTCGTCGTCGGGGTGGTAGGTCGCTATCGACTCAATCTCGTTGCCCCAGAAAACGACGCGCAAGACTATCTCCTCGTAGGCCAGACGGATGTCGACCGTGTCCCCCTTGACACGGAACGTTCCTCGCTTGAGTTCCATCTCGTTGCGCGCATAGAGCGAGTTGACAAGGTCGCGCAGAAACTTGTTGCGGGTGATGCGCTGGCCAACCTTTATCTCGACCACGTTGCTGTGGAAATCCTCGGGGTTGCCGATGCCATAGAGACACGACACCGACGAGACCACAATCACATCGTTGCGCCCCGAAAGCAACGCCGACGTCGTCGACAGCCTCAGGCGGTCAATCTCGTCGTTTATCATCAAATCCTTCTCTATATACTTATCGACACTCGGGATATAGGCCTCGGGCTGATAGTAGTCATAGTAGGACACGAAATACTGCACCGAGTTGTCGGGGAAAAAACTCTTGAACTCGCTATATAACTGAGCGGCAAGCGTTTTGTTATGGGATAAAATCAGCGTCGGGCGGTTTACACGCTCGATGACATTGGCCATGGTAAACGTCTTACCCGATCCGGTGACGCCCAACAGCGTCTGAGCCGGCAAGCCCTGATTGATACCCGCAACGAGTTGGTCAATGGCTTGCGGCTGGTCGCCCGTAGGCGCATATTTTGATTGCAGTTTGAAATTCATAACTTGCAAAGATACAAAAAACGCTCCACTTGCCAAGTTAATAATTCAAAAAAGACCCGGAGTCACGAGGGAAATGTCTATAAATATTAGACAAAATAACGGAAAAATCGGCAATAATGGATATATTAACAAATTTTAACATGTGGGGGGGGGTAAAAAGTGTAACTTAAATAGTAAATTTGCAAACTATCTTTCAAAAATCAGTATCTGAATTTACTAATTTGTAAGGGAGAACATATCTCGAACTTATCTTAGAAAACTAATCATTATCAAAAATATGAAACACTTCACACGCATCGCCATTCTGGCTACCTTGCTCGTCACCCTCTTCAACGGTGGCACCGCCGCGGCCTACACCGTCGACGAAATCATAGCGAACTCAGATCACCTCGTCGCGCTATACAAGTATTCCCCGTGGAAGACGTCGACTACAACCAGCATGACTCAATATCCTCTATGGTTTGGAGCAACAAATGGCGAGACCCTGAAACTGACCAAACTCAGCGACAAAGAAATCTTGATGAGTGGCTTTAAAGGCACTCTCGACCTTGTGTTTGTCCTGTATAACTCAACGACCAAAAAGATTGACACCGACGGTGATGAACTCCGCTTTTATAGAACAGCTCCTTCGGCGACTATCTTGAATGGCGCAAATTTGACAGGTAAAACGACCTCGATTAATAATACCAAAGCGTTTGGCCTGACTGCCTGGAAATTCACTGAGTATAATGTTACATATATGCAGTCGGGTAACGGTGGTTATTGGTATTTAATGCCTACAAATTCAAATAAAGCAACCTCCAATACTTTCATATCTTTTAAGATTAAGAAAGATAACAACGGCTTATATTTTCTTTCTGACAACCTGACTCTTAATAATACCTATGCAAGAATGTATACTCTTCATAATGGTACTCAAGAGACAAACACATCACGAGTAGGTGGAGCGGCATACATGCCCGCCACTTTTATCGATAATATCGAGATGGTGCCCATCCGCGATTTCAATATGGAGGTCACCGAAAAATATTCTCATTATAGATATCACACCAATCAAGTTGAGCGTTTGCAAACTGTAGAGCGACGTTATCCCATTTCGGTCGAGATTGACGAGGCTTCTAAGACATTCCAAATTAGAAATTTCTCAAATCTCGGATTCGCTTATTCTCACACTTCAACCCATGATGCTGTGAACTTCAATTCAAGAAACGCTTCAACCTATTCTTCATCTTTATACACCGGCAATCGAGTTGAGTCTTATCAAGGTGTCGGCGACCGTACATTTGGACATAACGGAGAAGATTATGTTTCAGGAACAATTGATAGCAATGGTAATCTCGTAATAGACCGAACCAAGATTGCCAGAAATGCGTTGCTGATTACGTCAATTAATTCTACGTCATCTACAGCCGCTGATTATTGGAATTTGAACTGGTATGACTTGCGTATCACCTATTTTGAAGACAACGGTGACCGTAGCACCTTTGATGGTTCAAAAGATGTCATCGGAACAATTTATGAAATAGAACCGGGTGTACCTCAGCATAATAGCACATCATGGGCTTGGGTAACAAATGGTGGCATTCGTCGCACTTACGATGGCGGAAAGTATATCAAGTTTTCTCCATACACCTACGTTGCAAGTAGTTATAACGGAAGCAAAATCACCTATAAAACAAATTTGAATAAGGACCTCAATTTTGTAGACTCTTATTCGGGCGTTGAGATGCACGACCTTGACGGCGATTGCACCGTTGACGTGTCGTTAAACCTTGATATGGTGGGCGTTAGCGATGATAATCAGACAGTCGGCGTGAAAGGCTATATCGAAACCAACGATAATGACCAGTATGTCGACCACTATGAGTTAATGGTTGTTCCCGGCCATTTCAGCAACATCAACGACGCAGGCTTCATTTACCACGCAACCCTCGGCCACTCAAGCGCCACTTCGCTTTGGGAGCACGGCGGACGCACCTCAACGGCCACCCGTAGCCTCGACAACACCAAGGACTATCAGTTTGCAGTCTATGTTGACGCCTCCAAACTCAAAGCAACCAGTCCCACAAAGCAATACACCTTCTTTATCAAGACCGTCTACAAAGAAGATACCGGGCTCGAACCCACGTTCCACGACATGAAGTTTATCCCCGTCGACCAGGTTACCGGCGTCGCCCCCTCGATTGTCGACAACGTTGAAGATGCTCCCGTTGAATACTTCAACCTTCAGGGTATCAAAGTCGCAGAGCCCACCCCCGGCAACTTCTACATCAAGCGCCAAGGCAACAAAATCGAAAAAATCTTCAAATAAATAATCAACACGCCTCAGACATCGAGGAGCCGGAACACCCGCCGTGACGTGGAGTTCCGGCTCCCCCTCTATCAGCTTGAACCTTTTTTAGCTAAGCTTATCTGGGGAAATCATATTTTACTATAATTTTGTCTTCGGCGGCGGTGGGTTACTTGTTTGCGCTCGTGGACGATTTGCCGTCGTTATGGTGTGTAAATCGCTGTTGATTAGGAACTTCACTTGCCGATGCAGAACCGGGAGAAGATGGTGGCGAGGACGGTGTCGGAGGGGATGTCGCCGGTGATGGCGGTGAGGTGGGCGATGGTTTGGCGCAGGTCTTGGGCGATGAGGTCGCCGGAGAGGTTGGCGGCAAGAGAGTCGGCAACGCGGGCGGCCGACTCGGCGGCGTTGGTGAGTGCCTGCAGGTGTCGGGCGTTGGTGACGAGGATGTCGTCGGTGCCGGTAGCGAAGCGGCGGTCGGCTATCTGTCGGAGGATGTCGGCGAGTGTAATGCCGTTGACAGGGGTGTCGAGCCCGGCGCCGGTCTTGGTCGAGATGCAGTGGACGGTAAGGTCAGGCGTGTCAGGAACTTGCTCCTTGATGGCGGCGAGCGAGTCGCTGTCGATGAGGTCTATCTTGTTTAGTAACAGGATTATGGACGGTGTATCGGTAGAGCCGTTGGCGGTTTTGAGCAACTCGGCGATTGAGGCAGGGGAGGCTACGGTGACGTCGACCACGGCAAGCACGATGCAAGCCTCGGCGATGGCGCGGCGCGAGCGCTTGATTCCTTGCTGCTCGATGATGTCGGTGGTGTCACGAAGTCCGGCGGTATCTATAAAGCGGAAGTTATAGTCGGCCACGGTGATTGTTTCCTCAATGGTGTCGCGCGTAGTGCCGTGAATGTCGCTGACTATGGCGCGGTCGTCGCCTACGATGGCGTTGAGCAATGAGGATTTGCCGGCGTTGGTGGCGCCGATGATGGCAACGGGGATGCCCTCTTTGATGGCGTTGCCGGCGGCAAAACTGTGCCTTAATCGATTGATTTCGTGGATGATGCTGTCGACGAGGTCGCGGATGTGTTCACGCGAGGCAAACTCGACATCCTCCTCAGAGAAATCGAGTTCAAGTTCGAGCAAAGCGGCGGTTTCGAGCAGTTGTTCGCGAAGGGAGGCGAGGCGCGACGAGAACTGTCCGCGCATCTGCCTTGCGGCGATGCGGTGGGCGGCGCGCGACGAGGCGGCTATAAGGTCGGCAACGGCCTCGGCCTGGGCAAGGTCCATTTGCCCGGCGACAAAAGCGCGACGAGTAAACTCGCCCGGCTCGGCGAGGCGGCATCCTTGCCTAATCAACAGGTTC
>JAFLTK010000204.1 GCA_022511505.1 Muribaculaceae bacterium | reverse complement strand
TGGCAAGCGGAAAAACCATCTTTTTGATTGGCGCCGACTTCAGCACCTCCTCGCGTCGCATCTCCTCGTGGCAAATCGAAACAATCCAAAATAATATATAAGATGAAAAAATTAATTCTACTTCTCGCCGTACTGTCGGTCGGGTCAATCTATGCCGATGATAAGGTTGTTGTTCCCGACAGTACAGGGTTTAAGTTTACCGATGTCAAATTGGTACCCACCACCTCTGTTAAAGATCAGAACAAATCGGGAACATGTTGGTGCTTTGCCGGAACGTCACTTCTCGAAGATGAGATCCTCAGAAAGACAGGTAAAGAGATTGACCTAAGCGAGATGTATACTGTGCGTCTTTGCTATGGAGATAAAGCCGACCGATTTGTCCGTATGTATGGTCAGGCTAATTTTGGTCCCGGCGGTTCGGTTGTAGACGTACCATACGTTTATGAAACATACGGTATCGTTCCCGAGGAAGTTTACCCCGGTAACAACTATGGAGAGGATGGTCATGTCCATGGCGAATTGGACAGAATCCTTTCGGGCTATGTCCAAACCGTTGTCTCCAAACCTAACAAACGCATCAGCACCGCTTGGCGCAAGGGCTATGAAGGGATACTAGATGCCTATCTTGGTGAACTTCCCGAAACATTTGTTTATGAGGGCGTTACCTATACTCCGCGTTCTTTTGCCGATATGCTCGGTCTTGATATGAACGACTATGTAGCCTTCACATCATTCACCCATCACCCGTTCTACAAACCATTTGTCCTCGAGGTTTCTGACAACTGGCTGTGGGCTCCGTATCAGAATGTTCCTATGGAAGAGTTGAAAGCCATCGTGGATAACGCTATCGACAAAGGATATAGTGTTGAGTGGGCTGCCGATGTAAGCGAAGGCGGTTTTAAATGGCGTCAAGGATACGCTGTTATCCCCGAAGAAACAGACGAAAAAAGCCTTGACGGAACAGAACTCGCGCGTTGGGTCCAACTCAGCGACAAGGACCGCGAGGAGTCTCGTTTTGACATCAAAGGACCGGTCAAGGAAATCAATGTGACCCAAGAGAGCCGTCAGGAAATGTTTGACCGCCAAGAGACAACCGACGACCACGGAATGGTCATCATCGGTAAAGCCGTTGACCAAGACGGAAACAAATATTATAAGGTCAAAAACTCATGGAACACCAACCAGTTGTATAACGGCTATATCTATGTTTCAGAGCCTTATTTCCTTGCAAAGACTCTGAGTATCCTCGTCAACAAGGACGCCGTCCCCTCGTCAATCACCTCCAAACTTAAATAAAATCGGGAAATGACGCGATATTGAATACCGAAATTTGGGTATTTAGGTCGCAAGTCTTAAAAACCAATTTTGCAACACTAATCTTTTAGGGTAAACAAACGGGAAAAATCGTTTGTTTACCCATTCATTTTGTTTTGCTAAGGGATGTGGAGGTTTGTGTTTCAACCGGAGATAAACAGTGACCGGGATGATGGTTAGGATGGGATTTAGGTGGAGTGGGGAGGATGATTAGGGTCGGAGGCGGCGGGGGAGGGAGGCGACGATGAGGTTGTAGGAGTTGGTTACGAGGCTGCGGATGAGGTGGTCGGGGACGTCGGCAACGGCGAGGTCATCGGAACGGGATGCGGATATACGGGAACTGGAGGCGGCAACGGCTGGGGTTGAGCGGGTTGAATGGTGTGGCGGAGTGGCGGGGTCGGCGGTTTCGAGGAGGATTTTCATCCAATGTTTTTTGTTCATGTGCCAGGCGGGTTGGATGGCTTGGTATTGGTCTTGGAGTTGGAGTATTTGGTCGGGGTCTCCCTTGATGTTGCAAAATTTGTTGTCGAGGTCGAGGAGGCAGAACCATTTACCGGCGACTGAATAGGTGATGAGGTTTTGGTACTCGGGCTCGCTCCACGGGGCGTTTTCTTCGGCCCCGGGGAATGATAGGCACAATTCGCGAAACTGTTCAACGTTCATGAGTTTAAAGAGTTAGCGTAGGTTCATGTAATGGAGTCGCAAGTCGTTTGGGAATTGCTCGATAGCATAACGTAGCATTGTGCGCGGCATTTTGGCAGCATGGACGTTTAGAAACGAGAGCAATCGTGACATTCCGCCGCGCTTGCCGACCTCGCGCAACATCCATCCGGCGGCCTTGTGAATAAGGTCGTGGGGATGATGTAGCAGTGTCTCGACGATGCGGAAAGTGCTATCGAAATTGCCCGCCTTGATTATCGACCAATTTGCGACAATTGCAACACGCTGATGCCACAAACTGTTTTCCATCGCGGCGAGGCTATCGAGAATTGACTGCTGTTCGGGCCGTTGGGCGAGGTAGTCGCCCAATATTTTAGGCGCAACAAGGTCAACGAGGTCCCAGTTATTGCCGCGGTCGAGTAGCGTGAGATATATGTCGACAATCTCGCGTTGGCTCATGTCATGGCGCCGTTTGGCTCGATTGTATATTTCGATGAGCAAAAGCAATCCGGCAAGTCTGACCTCGTGGAACCGTGACTTGACAAGATACAAAACATCGTCGGTTTCCACTTTGGTCCTATACTCTCTGACTAACGCTCGTGTGACAGGTACACGTATGCCGAGAAACCGGTCGCCCTCGCCGTATTGGCCCGGTCCTGTCTTGAAAAAACGCATCAGATGTTTTGCCTGTGTCTCGTCGCCTGCTTTGTGAAGCCGTTGCTCAATCTCTTTTCCAATTGATGTCATAAGACTCAGCCGATAAAGTGGTTGCCGGTGAATGAGCGACCAAAGCGGGCGATGGCTGCCTGCTCGAGCTCGGGACGCGCGGCGGGGTCAGCGATGGAAATGAGCAGACGAGCACGCTCAACGATGTCTCGACCGCGGAGCGAGACGGCACCGTGTTCGGTGACGATGTAGTTGGCTTGGAATCGGGTTGTGACTACTCCGGCCCCGGGGGTTAAGGTTGGTTTGATTTTGCTGACCCCGCGTCCGGTTGTCGACAGTAGGGCCATGAACGAGAGGCCACCCTCGCTGCGTGAGGCTCCGGTGACAAAGTCGACCTGACCACCGACTCCCGAGTACATGCGCGTTCCAATCGAGTCGGCACAAATCTGGCCGGTTAGGTCGATTTCGAGGCATGAGTTGATTGACATGACGCGCGGGTTGCGAGCGATGCGCCATGGGTCGTTGGTCCATGCAACGTCTTTGAAGATGATGTCCTTATTGTAGTCGAGAAAATCGTATAGCGCGCGGCTACCGATGGCGAGGGATGTGACTGATTTACCGGGCATTACTCGCTTGAGCGAGTTGTCGATAATTCCTTTGCTGAGCAGGGGGAGGAGCCCGTCGGTCATTGCCTCGGTGTG
>JAFLTK010000203.1 GCA_022511505.1 Muribaculaceae bacterium | reverse complement strand
AAAGCCCTCTTGAATCTCCTCGCGGCTCCACTGGGCCACGACAAACTCGATGCCAAGACCTACGACGTAGGTCACCACGATGCGCGGCAGGATGGCGAGGAAGCCATAGAGCAACATCTCCCAAAAGTTCATATCAACGCCGCTGCCAAGAGCGTTCTGATAGCCGGCGTTATACATGCCCATCAGCAGACACGGCACCAGCGACAACACCACGATAATCATCAATCGCTTGGAGTCGAAGTTGTCGTGGATATGGGTACCCGATGTCGAGGTTGTGTTGGGCGTGAACAGGAATGTCTCCATTCCGTCAAAAACTGACCGGAAGGCGTGCAATTTGCCGCCCTCTTCAAAATTTGGCTTTATCCGGTCAAGGTATCTTCTTAGTCCTTTCATTATCAATGGATTGAAATAAACACTTTATGCTAACTCGTGGCGCAGATTGTCAAGGCCGTCGCGCACGAGTTTCTGTAACTCCAATTTCGACGGGTCGACGTATTCACAAAGGGCCACATCCTCGGGTGCAATCTCATAAATGCCAAGCTGCTCCATGCGGTCAATATCTCCGGCGATGATTGCCTTGAAAAGATACTCGGGGAGGATGTCCATCGGGAGCACGTTGTCATAGACACCGCTCATAATCATAGCACGGCGTCCACCGTTGAGACGCGCGTCGGGCTTGAAGAGACGGCGCAGGAAGTGGCCGGGGAAGGAGCGGCTGACGCTCATCTTGCCGGGAGCCATCGAGGCCCAGCCCATAAACTCGTCGGCATTGTCGCCCTCGGGGATGACTGTTACCTGGCGATAGGGATAATGCAGGTAACCGTCCTCGCCGGTGTGAACGCCTGTCAGGACGTTGCCGGCAATAATTCGCTCGTGGGCAATGTCGCCTTTAATGTGACCGCCAAGGATTGAGGTCAAGTCGGCACCAATTGCAGTGCGTGCGATAAATGGCTTGTCAATCTCCGAGCCGGTCACGGCAACCGTGGCGGTCATGTCGAGTACACCCTCGCCAAACAAGCGACCGATGCGCTCAAGAGTCACGATATCGAGGGTCCAAACGGTTTCGCCCTTGTTGACCGGCGCGATGTTGGCAATCTGCACGCCGACGTTGCCCGCCGGGTGGGGCCCCGATACGCCTACCATCTCGGCGCCGGCAATCTCGACCGCGCTTGCAGCGGGAACCGAGACATAGACCTTGCCCGATGTGAGACGTGCCAACACGGCGACACCCTTGGCAAGCGCTTTGCTGTCGAGGCTTTCAATCGAGGGCATCACTGCAAGCGGGGCGGTGTCAAGTGCTGTAACAAAAATGTCGCGAGGCTCGGCGCCATCAACGGGAACGATGTCAAACGGGCGCTGGCGCATCATAGCCCAGAGTCCCGACACTTTCAACGTCTCTTTAATTGCCGCGGCATCGCCGGCGTCGGCTTTCACCTTGGCCGCGGCCGCTGTCGCGCCCTTGACATCGACAACAACGCGCTCTATCTTGCGGCGCGCACCTCTGACTATGGCTTTGACAACACCGTCGGCCGGCGAAACTATCTTGACGCTTTCGTCATTCTTGTCGCGCAACAAGGGTGTCCCTACCGTGACGGCGTCACCCTCTTTAACCTCGACCTTAGGAGTTAAGCCCGGGAAGTCGTCGGGCACCACTGCAACAAGCCGGGGTTTGACCTCTTTGGGAGCCGACGGCATCTCAACGCCTCCGGCAAGGTTGAGGTTCAACCCGCGCTTGAGTGATAATTCCTTTCTCATCAAAATTTAGGTTTATTTTGTTTACAATCTTTTTCACACTGTTTTCATTGACCATCTCTCGCCGCGTTGGCGTCTTCGGCCTTTTTTCACACCCGATAACATTCAGGCCCGAAATTTCGTGCAAAATTAATAAACATTATTAACATCTCACATATATTATATAGAAAAAATCGCCCTCCCCGCTCGCCTGCCATTCAACTTAACTTCTCGCTTGCCAAGTGGGAGGTAGTTTGTGTCAGGGGGAAAAGTAAACAAGTCATTAAACACTCCCATTTAAACTATAAACTATAAACTTTAAATTGAGCGAAGCGAAATTTAAATAGTAGTAAACATCCCTTTCATCCCGATGATTATTGTCGCCGGTAGGCGCCCAAATGGCTAAACTTCACCATCCACTCCTCAGAAGTTTGATAAGATTGTTGCTGCTCCCTCCTATAAATTCTAAACTTTAAACCTTAAACTATAAACTTCCTCTCGCACACGGCGAGCGAGAGACGAATCCTCAAAATATGCTCTACAACATATTTAATTGACACATTTCACCCCCCTCGCGCTAAAACTTATTAACATTTTTAGGGTATTTTGAAAATAACTTTGAAAAAATGGCTAATAAAATTTTGTAGGTTAAAAAAGATGTAATAAATTTGCGATAGCGTTAGGAGAAGACCACCCGTGGGGTTGCCTGTTTCCTATCGTCAAGAGAGTTCAAACCATGAAAAAGTAACCTTAGATAGCCGGGACTTTTCCCCGCGCGCTCGGTACCCTGAAAACCGCCGACTAAGGCCTCCGAGCCCCGTGATAACAACCCTTCGGTCTAAATACTTTTGAATCCTTGCACTCATCTCATCCTGTCTCCTTAGCCTCATGCGCTCAATGAAATAAATCAAATTATTATACTAATCTTTTAAATCAATCTTTTAAAGTAACATTTACAGTATGGAAACTAAAAAGAATCCCACTCCGGCTGCAAAGCCTCAAACCAACCAAGGCAGCAAAGTTGCCGGTATCAAGAACGCCTTCTGGGTGATCATCGCTTGCTTTGTTGTAGCCGTTTGTCTCTTCATCTTCTGGTTTGGCCATGACATGCACTTCGAAGAAGGCCACCCGAAAGACATTTGGGGTACAATCTACATGGGTGGTGTCATCGTGCCCGTGCTTCAGACTCTCTTCTTGACTGTTATCGTTCTCTCTGTTGAGCGTTGGATCGCTCTTTCAAGCGCTAAGGGTAAAGGCGCCATCGACAAGTTTGTCAAGGGCGTTAAGGATTGCCTCGCTAAGAAAGACATCGAAGGCGCTAAGGCTCTCTGCGCTAAGCAGAAAGGTTCTGTTGCTGCCGTTGTTGCCGCCGCTCTTACCACCTACGAGGAAATGGACGCTGACACCGTTCTGACCAAAGAGCAGAAGGTTGCCACCCTCCAGAAGCAAGTTGAAGAGGCTACCGCTCTCGAGATGCCCGCTCTCCAGCAGAACCTCCCCATCGTTGCTACCCTCACTACCCTCGGTACTCTCGTCGGTCTTCTCGGTACCGTTATCGGTATGATCAAGTCGTTCCAGGCTCTTGCCGCTTCTGGTGCTCCCGACTCAACCGAACTCTCA
>JAFLTK010000202.1 GCA_022511505.1 Muribaculaceae bacterium | reverse complement strand
TTTGTCTATCGAAAACATCCCTTATCCGTGATTGCTTTCGGCACAAGGGGTTGTGAAATGCTTTCAAATTTTGTAATTTTGTCTATCGAAAACACCAAAGGTAAATCCTCGTTAGGTGCAACCGCAGTTGTGAAATGCTCTCAAATTTTGTAACTTTGTCTTTCGGACCTCTGGCGTTTGCAATTATTTGATAATGAAGCGATTGCAGGTGTCGATAGGAAATAAAATCCGGCCTCATTTTAAGGTCGGATTTTATTATAGCCGGCGGTTTTGGGTCAAAGATATTGTCGATATGTGTATATAATAATGAAACTGAGGGTAAATCGGGGTCGCGGGATGCGGCCGGGATTTACCCTCGGTTTATTTGGGTTGGCTAAAGGGAGTGTCTATTAGCCGTTGTATTTCTTCATGCGGGCGATGAGGTCGAGCACTTTGTTAGAGTAGCCAATCTCATTGTCATACCAAGAAACGACTTTGACGAAAGTGGGGGTCAGCTGAATACCGGCCTTGGCGTCGAAGATTGAGGTCAGGGGGCAGCCGAGGAAGTCGCTTGAAACGACAGCGTCTTCGGTGTAGCCGAGGATGCCTTTGAGTTCGCCCTCAGATGCTTCCTTCATGGCGGCGCAAATTTCGTCGTAGGTAGCGGGCTTGGCGAGGTTGACGGTCAGGTCAACAACCGAAACGTCGAGGGTGGGGACGCGCATCGACATACCGGTCAACTTGCCGTTGAGCTCGGGGATAACTTTACCAACAGCCTTGGCAGCGCCGGTCGACGAGGGGATGATGTTGCCTGCAGCGGCACGGCCACCGCGCCAGTCCTTCATCGAGGGACCGTCGACGGTCTTCTGGGTAGCAGTAGTAGAGTGAACGGTGGTCATCAAGCCCTCGGTGATGCCAAATTTGTCGTGGAGGACCTTGGCGATGGGGGCCAGACAGTTGGTGGTGCAAGAAGCGTTTGAAACGAAAGTCTGGCCGGCGTAGGTGTCGTCGTTAACGCCGCAAACAAACATGGGAGTGTCGTCCTTAGAGGGAGCCGACATAACAACATACTTAGCACCGGCTTCGATGTGGGCCTGTGCTTTTTCCTTGGTCAGGAAAAGACCGGTTGACTCAACGACATACTCGGCGCCAACTTCGCCCCAAGCAATCTCGGCGGGGTTCTTGCAAGCGGTAACGCGGATTTCCTTGCCGTTTACAATCAGAAGGTTCTTCTCGGCGTCAAAGTCTACAGTGCCGTCAAAGCGACCGTGCATTGTGTCATACTTGAGCATGTAGGCCATGTAGTCTACCGGAAGAAGGTCGTTGATAGCAACTACCTCGATGTCCTCTCTCTTGGTGGAGGCACGGAATACAAAGCGACCGATGCGTCCAAAACCGTTAATACCTATTTTTGTCATACTTTATATATAAAATATTTGGTGTGATAATTCTTTACCTATTGAAACTCCCTGAAAGTCCGGCCGCCCGGAGGCGGGGAGAGGTCTAAGGTTGGTTTTCAGGGCGCAAAATTACAAAAAACATTTTATAAATGTGGAAATTTTAATTGTGAATATTTGTAAACGGGGCAAATTTTCTTTTCGGCGGGTGTGGTTGTATAAAAATTGGGGGTCAAAGGGATGTCAAGCCAAAAATAATTGCTACCTTTGGGGTCAAATGAAGATAGTTATCCAACGAGTTGCCGAGGCAACGGTAGAGGTTGAGGGCCGACAGGTTGCGCGCATCGGACGCGGGCTGCTGGTGCTCGTGGGGGTCGACGTTGACGACACGCCGGCCGATGCCGTGTATCTGGCGGCAAAGACGGCTGCCCTTCGCGTGATGAACGATGACGATGGAGTGATGAACCGCTCGGTGGTCGATGTCGACGGTGAACTGCTGGCAGTAAGCCAGTTCACGCTTCTGGCGTCGACCCGTCGCGGCAATCGCCCGAGTTATATCCGCGCCGCCAAGCGACCACTGTCGACCGACCTGTTTGACCTCTATGTCGCCGAACTTGAGCGTGTTGCCGGCCGACGGGTGCAGCAGGGTGTCTTTGGTGCCGACATGAAAGTGGGGCTCGTAAACGACGGGCCGGTCACAATTGTTATAGATAGTAAAGAAAATGGGAAATAGCGATGACATAACGCTCAAGGAGGTTCAGCGGCAGGTCGACGAGTGGATAAAGACCATCGGCGTCACCTATTTCTCGCCGCTGACCAACATGGCCATCCTTGCCGAGGAAACGGGTGAGGTAGCGCGCATCATGGCTCGACGCTATGGCGACCAGTCGGCCAAGGAGGGGGAGAACCTCGACCTTGCCGACGAATTGGCCGACCTGCTCTGGGTGCTGACTGCCATCGCCAACCAGACCGGCATCGACCTGACCGCCGCCTTTCATCGCAACATCGCCAAGAAAACCGAGCGTGACGCCACTCGCCACCGCCTCAACCCAAAACTATCTAATCCCGAAACAACTAAAAATCCTTAAATAATATGGACAAATATCAACAAGTTATCGCCGACTCAAAGGTGATTGCCGACGACGCTGAAGTCAGCGCCCGCGTAGAGAAAATCCTCGCCGACCATCTCGATGAAAACCGCAACGTCGAGGTCTACAAGCAGATATTAAACTCAATCGACTTGACAACGCTCAAGTCGACCGACTCAAACCGCTCGGTAGCCGATTTCACCGAGCGCGTCAACGCTTTTGATCACGAATATGCCGAGTTGCCCAACGTGGCCGCCATCTGTGTCTACCCCAACTTCGTGCCCGTCGTTCGCACTGTTCTCGACGTCAGCGCGGTCGATATCGCCGCCGTTTCGGGTTGTTTCCCCAGCGCCCAGTCGTTCCCCGAAGTGAAGATTGCCGAGATTGCGCTCGCCGTTGAGGCCGGCGCCGACGAGATTGACATCGTCTTTGGTCTCGGCGATTTCTTTGACAAGGACTATGAGGAAGTCTGCGACCAAATCCAGGAAATGAAACACGCCTGCCGCAACGCTCGGCTGAAAGTAATCCTCGAGACCGGCGCCCTCAAAACCGCCGAGAATATCAAAAAAGCCTCGCTGCTCTCGCTCTACAGCGGCGCCGACTTCCTGAAGACTTCGACCGGCAAGGAGTATCCCGGCGCATCGCTCGAGGCCGCCTATGTCATGCTCGAGTGTATCAAGGAGTATTATGAGAAAACCGGCAATATGGTCGGTTTCAAGGCTTCGGGTGGCGTCGCCACGACCGAGGAGGCCTTGCGTTACTACACGCTCGTCAAGACCGTTCTCGGCGAGAAGTGGGTCGAGGACAACGAATATTTCCGCCTCGGCGCAAGCCGCCTCGCCAACAACGTGTTGAGCGACATCGTCGGCACCGAGGTCAAGTTCTTCTAAAACACATTCAAAAGCCGGCGCCGCGGCCGTCGCGGCCGCGACGCCGGCAC
>JAFLTK010000201.1 GCA_022511505.1 Muribaculaceae bacterium | reverse complement strand
AAGCGACCGGGTTTGTAGCCGCGAATTTTAGACTCAGGGAGGCCAACAAACAGCGCGCGAATGTCGGTAAACACGCCGGTATAGGTTGCGGGGTTTGAGCGCGGGCTACGACCGAGGGGCGACTGGTCAACGGTCACAACTTTGTCAATATTCTCCATGCCTATAATTTCGCGATAGGGTAGCGGTTGCTGATAGGACCGGTATAGTTTTTGACTTAAAATAGGTTGTAGTGTCCCGTTTATGAGCGATGATTTGCCACTTCCCGAAACGCCGGCCACACATGTAAACGTGCCCAACTCGAGGTTTAAATCGACATTCTGCAAGTTATGGCCCGTTGCGCCGAGGAGTTGAAGAGTTTTGCCGTTGCCCGGACGACGTGTAGCCGGGATTTCAATTTGGCTCTTGCCGTTTAGATAGGATGCGGTCAGCGTATCGGTTTTAAGCATCTCGGCCGGTGTGCCCGAGAACACCACTTCACCACCGCGACGTCCGGCTTTTGGACCAATATCAACAACATAGTCGGCCTCGAGCATCATATCTTTGTCATGCTCAACAACGATGATGGTGTTTGATGCGTCGCGAAGTCGTTTCAACGAGCCTATAAGGCGGTTGTTATCGCTTTGGTGCAAACCGATGCTCGGCTCGTCAAGTATATAAAGAACGTTGACAAGTTCCGAACCCAACTGGGTCGCGAGACGGATGCGCTGACTTTCGCCACCCGAGAGGGTAGCGCTGTTGCGGTTTAGCGAAAGGTAGTCAAGCCCGACGTCGACGAGGAAACGCAGTCGAGTGGTTATCTCTTTCAGGATTTCGCGCGCTATGATTTGGTCGGTAGGACTCAGACGGTCGATGACGGTCGTCGCCCATTTGAGCAAGTCACTTATATCGAGTTTACACAGTTCGGCAATATTTTGTCCGTCAATTTTGAAATGTAGGGCCTCCTTGTTGAGTCGGTCGCCGTGGCATTCGGGACAAACGGCATTAGAGAAAAATTGTCCGCTCCATTTCTGGGCTGCCGCCGAGGCATCGTCATCTTGCTGGCTGACAATGTATTTCACAACCCCTTCGTATGTCATAAAGAAGTTGGAAGTGCTCATCGTCTCATTTTTGATTGTCAATCGCTCGTTTGTGCCGTTGAGAATATCGTTAAGGGCTTCGTCGCCAAGGTCTTTGACGGGCGTTTTAATCGTGTGGCCATATTTCTGACAGATAGCATCTATCTGCCAGAATATCATCGAGTTGCGATATTTCCCAAGCGGGACTATGCCACCTTCATAAATAGACAATTCGGGGTTTGGTATAATCTTCTCTATATCAATGATATTGACATAACCAAGGCCTTTGCAACGCGGACAAGCGCCTTGCGGCGAGTTGAAAGAAAAGTTATGGGGCGACGGCTCGCGATAAGAGATACCGGTCTCAGGGTCCATCAACAACTGAGAGTAATAGCCAACGGTATTGGCTTCAACATCATATATAACGAGTTGTTTATCACCCTGATGGAGGGCATCATCAACAGTTTGGCGCAGACGCTCGACATCCTTTGCCGAGACCTTCAGCCGGTCAATGACGAGTTCAATATCGTGGTTTTTATAGCGGTCGAGTTTCATGCCAAACGTGATTTCGCGCAACTCGCCGTCGACACGAACGTTCAGAAACCCTTTTTTACGATAGTTTTCAAAGAGTTCCTTGTAGTGTCCTTTTCGGTTCTTGACAAGAGGGGAGAGGATATAGATTTTTCGACCATTATATTTCTCGAGAATCAAATCGACGATTTTCTCCTCGGTATATTTAATCATCGGTTTGCCCGATAGGTAACTGAATGCGTGTCCAACGCGGGCATAAAGCAAACGAAGGAAGTCATATATCTCGGTTGTAGTGCCTACGGTGCTTCGCGGATTGCGGTTAATTGTCTTTTGCTCAATGGCAATAACGGGGCTTAGGCCCGTCACTTTATCGACATCAGGGCGCTCCATCGAGCCAAGCATATTGCGTGCATAACTCGAGAAGGTCTCTATGTAGCGGCGCTGTCCCTCGGCATAAATGGTGTCAAAAGCCAGTGAGGATTTACCGCTACCGCTCAATCCGGTGATAACAGTCAGTGTATTATGGGGAATCTCAACATCGATGTTTTTGAGATTATTTTCTCGAGCACCATAGACAATCAACTTCTCGTTGCTCTCTTCATATTGGTTGGCAGAGGGCGCCGATGATGTTGTTTTGACATTGGTATTATTCATTTTGTCCAGTTTGGATTATATGTTTTGTTACGATAGTGGCTACGTTTCATAGCCTCCTTATTTGCCGGAATCTTGACGATGTAGGTTTTTGATTTTTCGTTGGGCAGTTTACGATCTCTGATCCATGGGTTTAATTCGCGCAGAGTCATGTAGTTTGTGCCGTGATCAAGAGCCCATTGTTGCCAGTCGGCAACCGGGGTTGAAACTTCGACACCAACTGTCTCGATTGGTTGATATAGTTGGTTGTCGGTCAGTTGGAACCCAAACATTGACGGGTTTTCCATAATCAACTTTTGGGCTAAAAGCCTGAACATATAGCGGTTTGTTTCATTGTTGAGATAAAGGTCAAAGGCCGTGTTTACGCCTTGTTTACTGAGTTCGCCTGAGATGCGTCCCATGCCGGCGTTGTAACTTGCGGCGACGCTTTCCCAATTGCCATATTTGGCGTATGCCGCTTTCAGGTAGCGACAAGCCGCAGCCGTAGCTTTCTCCGGGTCATATCGCTCATCGACATATTCATTTACCTCGAGACCATACTGTCGGCCGGTGTCGGGCATAAATTGCCAGATACCGGCGGCTTTAGCCGGCGACAAAGCCCTGATGTCGAGCATGCTTTCAATACACGCGAGATAAATCAAATCGCGCGGAACGCCGTTGGCTTCCAGGATGGGAACCATAACTGGAAAAAGACGGTTGGCGCGCTTAATTATAAGCAATGTGTTGCCGTGGGTGTAGGCCATCGAGGTCAACTCGCGGTCGAGACGCTCGGCCATATCAATGCGGTCAAGGTCAATCTTTTGTCCGGCAAAGGTCATCTCCATAGGAATCTCGGGGTTCACGACTGCCGAGAAATTGCTGCCGTGATGGCCTGCGACGATTGTCGATGTAGCCGCACTCAAGGATATGGCAACAATCGTTGCCAGGATATATTTTCTTGTCATATTGTTCTTATGAATTAAAATAGGGTAGAGGTCTTCCTACTTGAAGTTTATAATGTTGATGTCACCGCTGAGTTTATATTGTTTGCCATCGGCACCGCGCGCTTTAATTACATAGAAATAGACGCCGGCAGGAACAAGCTTGCCGTTGTATTTACCGTCCCAACCTTGCGACGGGTCGGTCAGTGTAGCCATTTTTAGGCCGGCACGATTAAAAATGTGACATTCAAATTCAATAATCGATTTATAACTGACTCG
>JAFLTK010000200.1 GCA_022511505.1 Muribaculaceae bacterium | reverse complement strand
TTCCCCGACTCGATTGTATCAATAGGTAAAAACGCTTTTGCCTATTGCCAAAACATTACAAGCCTGCAATTCGGCAAATCACTGACAACGATAGGCGACTATGCGTTTGATAATATAGGACTTGAAGAGTTGTCATTGACAGGCGCAATATCTTCCATAGGGTCAGAGGCCTTCAATTCTTGTATAAAACTGAAAACCATAAAAATGGGAAGCGCGATAGAGTCAATCGGAGCCTATGCTTTCTTGAATTGTACCAATATTACCAACGTCGAGATTCCCGATTTAGACGCTTGGTGTCAAATCACGTTTGAAGACTATTATGCCAACCCGCTTTACTATGGCGCCAACCTCGTCTTGAACGGCGAGACCCTAAAGGATATTGTCATCCCGTCGACGGTGTCAACAATCCATAAATGGGCTTTTTCCAATTACACGCATATAACAAGTCTCGACATGCTCGAGTCGGTTTCCGAAATTGAACGGGGCGCATTTTACGGGTGCACCGGATTGACGACAGTCAAAATTCCGGCATCGTTAAAGAGCGTTGGCCAAAGTGCGTTCGGTAGTTGTAGCAGTCTTGAAAGAGTAGAGATAGCCGACATTGGGGCGTGGGCAAGCATCAATTTCTTCTATGACGAGGCTAACCCGCTCTATTATGCCAAGCATTTGTATTTCAATGGCGAGGAACTGATCGATATTGACATTCCATCGACGGTTACAGCCATTGGCGATTGTTGTTTCTATGGATTTACCAATCTCAGAAGCGTTGTTATCCCCAACTCAGTAACAACTATTGGCCGAAGTGCTTTTTATGACTGTATCAATTTAGAAAGTGTCATTATTGGTAACTCGGTAACTGAAACCAATGAATACACCTTCAGGAACTGCTCCAAAATAAGGAAATGTGCAATCCCTGCCGGGCATCGCGACATAAGTAGCATCCATGCCGACGTAACAATAAGTTATCCCGGTGAAGGTGCCATCATTGAAGACGGATTTATCTACGGTCCCGACAAGACAGCGATCTATTTTGCTCCGTTGTATATAACGAGCTATGAGATACCGGCCTCGGTCAAGACCATCGGGGCGCATGCGTTCCAAGATTGCGCTGCCCTGACAAGCATGGTGATACCCAACAACGTTATTTCGATTGCCGAATATGGATTTCACGGTTGCAGCGGCTTGAAAAAAAGCGCCTACCCCGCCGATTTATATAATCCGTTCAGCAACGGAACTGTTATCGCCTATCCTCGCGCCGGCTCAACGACCCGGGATGGCTTTGTCTATGGCAACGACATGACATCATTATATTTCGCGCCAATCGACCTCAAGAGTTATGAAATGCCGTCGACAGTAACAACCGTTGTTGAAAACGCGTTCTTCCAGTGCACCGAACTTGAAAACATTGAACTATCCCCGGCTCTGAGCGTCATTGGCAAGCAAGGATTCAAAAACTGCTCGTCGCTGTCGGCAATCAATCTTCCGGCCTCGATGCTGAGAGTGGGCGATTATGCTTTTGACGGTTGCACGGCGATGAAAGAAGCCGTCTTAGGACCTTCGGTTAGGACTCTCGGTAGCGGCGTCTTCAACGACTGCTCGGCGTTGGAGTCCCTGACATCCCTTCGCCCAAACCCGCCCAGCGTTGGTAGCCAGGCATTTAAGGGCGTTGACAAAACCACATGCGTGCTCTATGTCGACGAGGCAAGTATCCCCGCCTATCAAGCCGCAAGCCAATGGAAAGAATTCCTGTCAATTAAAGCATCAGGCATTAACAACATCACGATGGGCACAGACGACAACGTCACAGTCTACGATACACGCGGCGTCAGGATGAATATCAACCGTCGCGCTGACCTAAACACATTCTCCCCCGGCGTCTATATCATCAACGGCACCAAGCAACGCGTCAACTGACCAAGCCCTCCTGTCGGCTCGTAGACGGGCTGCCAATCGTTTCATCATTTTGAGAGCACATAAAAAACGCGCCGGCAATCGGCGCGTTTTTTGTATATCGTGAATGGATATTAGCGGGGATAGATTTCACCTTTGGCGGCGGCAAGAGTGTTGCGCATCAGGGAGACGATGGTCATGGGGCCGACTCCGCCGGGAACGGGGGTAATCTTGCTGCACTTTGGAGCCACGGAATCAAAGTCGACGTCGCCCCTGAGACGCCATCCGCTCTTGCGGGTAGAGTCGGGCACGCGGGTGGTGCCTACGTCAATGACAACGGCCCCCTCCTTAACCATGTCGGCGGTAACAAACCCGGGCTGCCCGATGGCGGCTATAAGGATGTCGGCACGACGCGTGATTTCGGGCAAGTCGCGACTGGCGCTGTGGCACACAGTGACGGTGGCGTTGCCTGGGTCGTTTTTCTGCATCATCAGGTTGGCCACGGGCTTGCCGACGATATTGCTTCGCCCAAGGACGACACATTCGCGTCCGCGGGTCTCGACGCCGCTGCGCTTGAGCAACTCGAGGATGCCGGCGGGCGTTGCCGACAGGTAGCAGGGGAGGCCAATCGACAGGCGACCGACGTTGACGGGATGAAAACCGTCGACATCCTTGCGATAGTCGATGGCCTCGATTATTTTTTGCTCGGAAATGTGGCGCGGGAGGGGGAGTTGGACAATGAAGCCGTCGACCGTCGGGTCATTGTTCAGCTCGTCGACAACGGCGAGGAGATCATCCTCGGTGATGTCGTCCTCAAACCTGATTAAGGTCGAGATGAAGCCACACTCCTCGCATGCCTTGACTTTATGGGCAACGTAGGTTTCGCTGCCACCGTCGTGACCAACGAGCACTGCTGCGAGACAAGGGCGACGCTCGCCGCGCTCTACCATCGCAGCCACCTCAGCGGCTATTTCGCTTTTTATCGTGGCGGCAATCTGTTTTCCGTCAATTAGTTCCATAGTTGATGTGAGGTTAATGGGTGGAATATTGTTAACGGGGAAGGCCGCCGTTGCGTCTCATTTGCTCCATCTGGCGGCGTGCCTTCAACGGGTTTTTGCTGAGCGTCGAGGTCATCTTCATCATCTTGCGGATGTCGTTGAACTGCTTGAGCAATCGGTTGACCTCTTGAACTGTCGTTCCCGAGCCGGCAGCGATGCGGCGAACGCGTGACGCGTTGATAATCTGCGGATTGGAACGTTCTTTGGCGGTCATCGACGATATCATTGCCTCGATGCCTTTGAAAGCATCGTCGCCAATCTCGACATCCTTGAGCGCCTTGCCGACGCCGGGAATCATCGAGGCGAGGTCCTTGAGGTTACCCATCTTCTTGATTTGGGAAATCTGGGCGAGGAAGTCGTCAAAGTCAAATTTGTTTTTGCGTATTTTCTCCTCCAGTTCCTGGGCAGCCTTCTCGTCATAAATCTGCTGGACGCGTTCAACGAGCGAGACAACGTCGCCCATGCCGAGGATGCGGCCTGCCATGCGGTCGGGGTGGAACGG
>JAFLTK010000199.1 GCA_022511505.1 Muribaculaceae bacterium | reverse complement strand
GTTGTAGCCGGGAAGCGCATCAAAGGTCTGGCCGGGCATTTGGGCAACAACCTGAGCCGAGGTGATGACACGGTCGCCTGCCTGGGCAAGTTTGATAGGTGTCGCGGTCAAAATTGCAGCAACAGCCGAGTCATATTTGCCTGCCTGAATGATGATTTCTTTGACCTGCTCGGTGCCATCTGAGAGCAGACGGGCGTTGAAGCGAGCGCGGTTCTTGTCGTTGAAACTCTTGGCGAGCATATTGGAAAGACCGTGGTCGCGGGCCATGCGCTGCTGAATGGTAAGGTCGAGCGTTTCCTCGTCAACGTGAGGGCGGCCCTCAAGGCGCTTGATGATGTGGTAACCATATTCAGTCTTAATCGGCTCTGAAATTTCGCCGTCCTTTAGCGCGAAGGCTGTTTGCTCAAACTCGGGAACCATGCGGCCTACGCCAAAGAAGTCAATGACACCGCCATTCTCGGCGCTACCGGGGTCCTCGCTGTTCTCGCGAGCGAGTTCAAAGAAGTCGGCGCCGTTGATGGCGAGTTGATAGAGCGAGTCAATTTGTACGCGCGACAGCGAGTCCTTGGATGCATCGATAACCGAGCGACGCGGACCGCGTCCGTTAAGTTTCAGGATATGAGCAACTTTAACCTCTCCAGGGTCGGGGCGCTCATCCTCAACGCGGATGATGTGGGTGCCAAACGGCGCGTCAAGGAACGGCTCGGAAATCGTGCCGACTGGAGTCTCAAAGGCTACCTTTTCAAACGGGTAGGGGAGACGGTTGACGGTAATCCAGCCCATGCTGCCGAGGTTCTGCACCTTGGATGGGTCTTCGCTATATTTTAACGCCATTTCGCTGAAATCGGCACCATCGAGAATCTGGGTTCTGATAGTGTCGAGCATCGCCAGATATTGGCGAGTTTCCTCAGAGTTATTGCCGGGGGGGAGCATGATGTGGCTCACCTTGACGTTGCGGGCGCTGTTGGCCTTAATGTTGGCGATAACAGCCTCTTCGGCCTCGGTGTCGTGCATATAGGGCGCGGCAAGGTCGTTGGCATATCCATTGTATTCTTTAAGGAACTCGGCAGTTGTGTCAACGCCGGCATCCTCGGCAGCGGCAACCTTCAACTTGTAGTTGATAAACATGTCCAGATACTGGTCAACGCTCTGGGACTCCTGTTGCTGCTGATTGTTTTTCTCATATAGATAGATAAACTCGCTCACCGGAACATCCTTCCCGTTGACAGTCATCAATACCGGGTCGCCGGGAGCAGCGGCAACAGCCACCGCGGCCGCTCCTACAGCCAGCATCATCGCCGGAATCAGAATTTTTTTCATTTTTAGGTTTAAGTTTATAATTATGTCTTTACTTAAAACGTAAACGACGGCGTTTTATTACATTTCCAAGTTGTTATTGTTTTTGTTGTTTTTGTTGTTGTTATTGTTTTCTCTGCAACATCAACGACATCAACGACATTAACAACACCAACAACACCAACAACGCTCGGCATCAATGGGCCTGGACGCTATAGTTGGGCGCCTCGCTGGTGATAGCGACGTCGTGGGGATGGCTTTCGGCCACGCCGGCGTTGGTGATGCGTGTGAACTTGGCGTGGTGGAGCGCCTCGATGTTGGGAGCGCCACAGTAGCCCATGCCGGCACGCAATCCGCCAAGCATCTGATATACAACCTCATAGAGCGAACCCTTGAACGGAACGCGAGCGGCAATACCCTCGGGAACAAGTTTCTTGACGTCGCTGACGTTGCCCTGGAAATAGCGGTCCTTGGAACCCTTTTCCATAGCCTCGAGCGAACCCATGCCGCGATAGGTCTTGTACTTGCGGCCATTATATATTATGGTGTCGCCGGGTGATTCCTCGACTCCGGCAAGCATGCCGCCGAGCATCACCGAGTAGGCGCCGGCTGCAAGAGCCTTGACTATGTCGCCCGAGTAGCGGATACCGCCGTCGGCAATCAAAGGTACCCCGGTGCCCTCGAGAGCCTTGGCCACGTCATAAACTGCCGAAAGTTGGGGAACGCCAACGCCGGCAACCACGCGGGTTGTGCAGATTGAACCCGGGCCGATGCCAACCTTGACACCGTCGGCACCGTTTTCAACCAAGTAGCGGGCAGCCTCGCCGGTAGCGATGTTGCCAACTACTACGTCGATGTGAGGATATTTCTCTTTGACAGCCTTGAGCACAGTGACAACGCCCTTAGAGTGACCGTGGGCAGTGTCAATGACAATAGCGTCAACGCCGGCCTCGATTAGCGCGTCGACACGCTCCATTGTGTCGGCAGTCACGCCAACACCGGCGGCAACACGCAGTCGGCCGCGCGAGTCCTTGCACGCGTGGGGTTTATCCTTTGCTTTGGTAATATCTTTATATGTGACAAGACCAATCAACTTGCCTTCGCCGTCGACAACGGGGAGTTTCTCGATTTTGTTTTCCTGAAGGATAGCGGCAGCCTCCTCGAGGTTGGTCGACTGGGTCGTGGTGACAATACCCTCCTTGGTCATGACCTCGTCGATGGGGCGCTGGAGATCGCGCTGGAAGCGCAGATCGCGGTTGGTGACTATGCCAACGAGGCGACGGTCATCGTCAACAACGGGAATACCGCCAATGTGATATTCGCGCATCATGTTGAGAGCATCCTCAACAGTGCTACCCCGCTTGATAGTGACCGGGTCATAAATCATACCGTTCTCGGCACGCTTGACGGCATGCACCTGACGCGCCTGCTCGGCTATGGGCATATTCTTGTGAATCACACCGATACCACCCTCACGGGCAATGGCAATCGCCATCGCCGCTTCGGTTACCGTATCCATTGCCGCCGAGACAACAGGGACGTTTAAGGTGATGTTGCGCGAGAACTTTGTTGTTAACTCAACATCTCGCGGTAAAACTTCTGAATAGGCTGGGATAAGGAGAACATCGTCAAAGGTCAGTCCTTCCATCTTTACTCGATCGGCAATAAATGACATAACTTATAAGTTTTGCTTGATTTTTTATTGCGTGCAAAGATAGTCATTTTTCTTCAAACCGCTAACCAATTTCCCCCGCTTTTTCGCGAATTTGCTTCAAATATGCTTAAGAAATGCTATAGTGAACCTAAATTTGCATAAATTCGGCTATTAATCAATAAAAAATATAAGAAATCGTTTGTGAATAATCAAATATCTAATGCTTCGAGCAGATTCGTTGAAAAGTCAGTGGAATCAAGACGGATTGCGTTGGCATCGGCCAAAGGTCGGCCGATGAAGTTTATATTGCCGTACCAACTAATCTGCCGGTCGATGATGGCGGTTTGCATTTTGCAAGCCGAGTCATTCCCTACAAACCTTATTACATTAGGCAGATTTTCGACATTGCTCCCAATCGGGTCTCAAGAGTTTTTGGGTTGGATTGTTTCGATTTGCCACGAGGAGATGCGGCGCGAGGAGGTGCTGAAGTCGGCGCCAATCAAAAAGATGGTTTTTCCGCTTGCCA
>JAFLTK010000198.1 GCA_022511505.1 Muribaculaceae bacterium | reverse complement strand
CGACGGATTACATAGCCGGCCTTGGCGTTGCCGGGGAGTTGGGAGTCGGCAATCGAGAAGGCGATTGTTCTTACATGGTCGGCGATGACGCGCATGGCGATGTCAACCTTGGAGTCGACGCCATACTTGAGGCCCGACAGGCGCGAGATGGTGTCGATGAGGGGCGTGAAAACGTCGGTATCATAGTTTGACGTCTTGCCTTGGAGGGCCATGCAGAGGCGCTCAAAGCCCATGCCGGTGTCAATCACCTTGGCGGGCAGCGGCTCGAGCGAGCCGTCGGCCTTGCGGTTGTATTGCATGAACACGAGGTTCCAGATTTCGATTACCTGGGGATGGTCGTGGTTGACAAGCGCGGCGCCGTCGACCTCGGCGCGCTCGGCGTCTGAGCGCAGGTCGATGTGGATTTCAGAGCAAGGGCCGCAGGGTCCGGTGTCGCCCATTTCCCAGAAATTGTCCTTCTTGTTACCATTAATAATGTGGCTTTTGGGCAGGTGTTTTCCCCAGATGGCGGCAGCCTCGTCGTCGCGGCCAAGGCCGTCGGCTTCCGAGCCCTCAAAGACGGTCGCATAAAGGCGGTCGGGGTTCAGCCCGAGGACATCAACAAGATATTCCCAAGCCCAGTCGATTGCCTCCTGCTTGAAATAGTCGCCAAAAGACCAGTTGCCGAGCATCTCAAACATCGTGTGGTGGTAGGTGTCCATACCAACTTCCTCCAGGTCGTTATGCTTGCCGCTGACACGCAGACACTTCTGAGAGTCGGCCACGCGGGGATGACGCGCCGCCGCCACGCCAAGAATAATATCCTTAAACTGGTTCATACCGGCGTTGGTAAACATCAACGTGGGGTCATCCTTAATGACCATCGGGGCTGAAGGCACAATCTTGTGGCCTTTTCCGCGGAAAAATTCTTTGAACGACTCGCGGATTTCCTTTGCTGTTGGCATCGTGATATTGGGTTTTACTGAGTTGTTATTGTTATTGTTATTGTTGTTGGTGTTTTTGTTGATGTTATTGATGTTGGTGTTGTGTCAATAACGACAACAAAAAAGCGCAGATATTGAAAAATAAAGTGCAAAATTACACGATTCTTGTTATATTTGCAAAAAATAAGGATTCTTGGCCCTCGATTGAGCGATGAACAACGACCTGAGCAAGAAATATTACAGCATTGGCGAGATTGGCGAGTTGCTTGGCTTGCCAACATCAACCCTGCGCTACTGGGAAAGCCGATTCCCCGAATTGCGTCCCCGCCGCAGCCACGGCGGACAGCGTCGCTACAGCCCCGAGGACGTCGAGCGAGTGCGCATGGTCGCCTTTTTGGTCAAAGAACAGGGATTGCACATCGACGCCGCCGTCGAGCGCCTGCGCGTCGCCCCCGACGGCGTCTCGCGACGCGCCGCCGCCATCAACCGCCTCCACGACATCCGCAATACCCTCGCCGACCTCCTCGCCACCCTCAACACCCGCCGCTAACCCAAAAGGTAGAATCCGGGTATCAATCGCGCGATTGATTCACCCGCCACTCCTCCCCTTCTCCCATCTTCCCACTTCTCCGCGCCATGCCGGCGGTGATTTTGATTAAAAAAGTTCAAAAATATACAAAATAACAACCTGTTAACACTTTTTAACAATTGAGGGGGTAAAAGTGGCACTTTTTATGTACTTTTGCCACGCAATTTTTGTCTACCATTAATAAACATAGACGAATTTACTGATTTTATCAACCTAATACATTATTACAATGAAAAAATTACTACTCCTCTTTGCCCTCATAGGCATTTTGTCAATTCCAGCGGTAAGTGCCTTCACGTCGGCACAATTTGCTGCAAAGAAATGCTGGAGAACAATACGTGTTTCAGTTGAATACATTGGCGGTCAGAATGTCCCGATGCTACTAGAAGGCGACGTCACTGTCAGCAATTCTTCACAAAGCCCCAATCCTCTAATTTTCGATGAGTTCCTCAAAGGTTGTGGAATCCCCGAACTTGAAGACTGCTACTTCTACGGCACAGTTAGTGGAAACTCTGTTACTATGGCAGGCACTAGAGGAGAATATAATCTAGCCGTAAACGGGACAGACAGTTGGGGGTATGCCCAATGCTATGTACTAAAATCAGCGGCAATAAAGAATGCTAATGGATATTGGTATTTTATCGTTCCTAGGTCAGTCAATTCTAGAAATGGCAGTTTAAGTTATAAAAATAGCTATTTTACAGGAACAGCGAACACGGTTGATGGCAATTATTCGATATCCTTCGAGCCATTTACGGTTTACAAATGCCAGGCCACTTCTGGTTATATTGATCAGTATGAATACGATTCGTCTTGGAATGGATCTGCGTACGCAAATTATTATAAAATCATAAATAAATGGACTTTTGGTGGCTTAACTTTCCAAACTTATGATTCCAACGCAACTGCTACTGATACCAAAAGTACACTCAGCGACAATTTAACAAAATCAAACTCTATTGAGCGCTCTTATGGTGTAAATGTTAAAATTTCCGGTGAGCAGATTCATATTGAAAACTGGAACAATATGGGTCATCCATTTGATGTTGGTATTAACGGCGGCAATCTCGTTGGTCAGCAGCAAAATTTTGATGGTATTTTCAATCATAATACTCTTGAAATTTCTATGAAGAATAGAACTGTAGCCGGCAAAACGGATGATTATTATGATGAAATATACTTTCTCAAAATGGGCTCAAATTTCCCAAAACACATCGGAATATATGACGACATACACGGCTCTGTAGATGTAACCTCTGTAGCTCATCAAGGAACCAATCTCTGGTTGAATAAATTGGACAACAAGACTTACATATATAAACCGACCTTAAAGTTCGATGATTATCAACTAATTTATGATGGTGAAGTCGGATATCTTGGTCATTCATACGTTGAAAATACCAAAATCAAATTAAACGAGGACCTTGACTTTACCCACAACCTGTCGTTGACAAAGAATTTATACGGTTACAACGCTGAAACAGGCCAAATTTATCTGAACGTTGACCTCAACGATTTCAAGAATAGTGCCTTCGTCAAGGAATATCAACTTTATATCGTCCCCGGCAACATCTCTATGCCTGACTATTCTCACGCTGATTTCGGCGATACTGACAATGGTCACGTAAATGGCGTTCGCATCGATACCTACACCACCGACTTTGTTCATGAATCGCTTGGTGGTTCACAGAAAGCCGCTGCTACAGGCGAGAAGGTCAACTTCAACCTCCTTTTTGATGAGTCAAAGCTTGGCGACAATGCTAACAACGGTACTTACAGCCTTTATGTCAAGGCTATCTACACCGAAGACAGCAACCTTGCGCCTTCATTCCACGCTCTTACTCCGCTCAATCAGGCAACTACAGGTGTAACAAACCTCGTTGTTGACACCGACGCTCCCGCAGTGTTCTTCAACATGAACGGCGTTCAGGTTGACGGCGACAACATGGCTCCCGGCGTCTACATCAAGAAGCAGGGCA
>JAFLTK010000197.1 GCA_022511505.1 Muribaculaceae bacterium | reverse complement strand
ATGGCAGCACCCAGAGCGACCTGCTCATCTTCACCACCACTATCCCCACCAACCACAAGATTACCACGCTGTTGCAGGACCGCCAGTATCGCCTCGCCATCGCTTGGCAGAACACGGCCTACAACCAGCCGCCCCACTTGAGCTACAGCCCTGAGGATACATTTGACGAGAGCGCCTCGATTATGCTGATGAGCGGCGCCCTCAACCAGGCTATCGCCCTCAACGACCCGATGGAGCCTGTCTCGCTGATGGGTCGCAACTGTGAAGGCCTCACCTGTGGCGACCTCCCCGCCGGCCTCACCTGGAAGTATGACGCCGACACCAAGACCGGAACCATCAGCGGCACTCCCACCGAGGAGGGCGACTATGGTATTGTTGTCACCACCACCGGCGCTGTTGACGGCGGCGACGTCTCGGTCGTTGTCAAGCTGATTGTTAAGCGCAACAACACGCTGACCCCGGTGGCTTACTACTCGTTTGACGCTCCCGGCCAGACCCTCGCCAACCACATCGCCGGCGCTCCCGACGCCACGCTGACCGGCAACGCCGCTCCCGCCGCCGTTGACGGCAAGAAGGGCAACGCCGCCCTCTTTGACGGCTCACACTACTATGTCCAGAGCGCCTACGACAATATTCAGCTCGGCCAGAAGGACTTCACCATCGAGTTCTGGATGCAGTCGACCGACGACGCCGCCTATATCATCCACAAAGGTTCTCACGCTGCAAACGCCGCTACCGGCACTACAGGCAAGTGGATTGGCCTCGAGTTGAAGAACGGCGCGCTGTCGTTTGCCATCGACGATGACATCACCAAGACTGAGGCCAAGCTCGCGAGCGCTACTTCTTACTTTGACGGCGAGTGGCATCACGTGGTGATGGTTCGCGACGCCTTCAAGAAACAGCTTATGCTCTACCTTGACGGCAAGGAAGTTGCCCGCGCCGACGACAAGACAGGCGACATCAGCGACAACAACGAGAATTTCATCATCGGTAACGTCAACGTCAACTTTGACAACTCGTTCAAGGGCGCGCTCGACGAACTCTATATCTACCACGGCGTTATGTCGCCCGAGAAGGTCGCCGAGCGCTATCAGACTACCGGCCTTGACCTTGCCTACTTCCCCTTTGACCAAGTTGGCGAGACCACTCCCAATATGGTCTATGGCGAGGCTGTAGCAATGGAAGGCACCCCGACCGCCGTTGAAGGTATCAAGGGTGGCGCCGTGCGCTTTGAGAATGGCGCTTACTACCGTCAGGAGGCATACGATGCCATCCAGCTTGGCGAGTCAAGTTTCTCTATCGAGTTGTGGATTAACTCTACCGACGCCGACGGTTATATCTTCTTCAAGGGCTCACACAGCGCCAACGCCGCTACCGGAACTACCGGCAACTGGATTGGCCTCGAGCGTAAGAACAACTATCTGTCGTTTGCCATCGACGATGACGTCACCAAACTCGACTGTCAACTCGTCGACGCCAACTATGTCTTCGACGGCAATTGGCACCACGTTGTTTGCGTCCGTGACTACCCCAACCAGATGTGTCTCCTCTATGTCGACGGCGTTGAGGTTGCCCGCAAGACCGACGTCAAGACTCTCGGCATCAACGACAACAACGAGCCCCTGCTCATCGGTATCAGCGACGAAACCGCCCGTCCCTACGAGGGTCTCATCGACGAGCTGACCATCCGTCCCGTCGTCATGACTCCCGAGGAAATCCTCGCCGCCTATCAGGCAGTTCAGAGTGGCGTTGAAGCCATCGACACCGATAACGCCAACACCCTCTACACCGTTGTCGACATCTACAGCGGCGCCATCGTTCGCCAGGCCTACGGCAACGGCGGCCACGAAATCATGAACCAAGTTGCACCCGGCGTTTACGTCCTCGTTGTCGACAAGGGCGCCAACCGCGATGTCTACAAATTCATCCGCCGCTAACGCGTCTTGCCCCATTGAGTCGCTAACGACCGTTAGCGACCGCCTATATAGCGAGAGTGCCGCCCGATTGGGCCGGCACTCTCGTTATATTTGTCCTCCTCGGTGACTATACAGACGATTTCCTGCTGTTGATTTTCATCCGCCGCTGGCGGGTATGAGCCCGGAGGGCGAACAACGCAATGCCGACCGCCCACGATTTGTGTTAAAATCTACTAAATTTTGTAAAATCAGGCAACTTTAACGATGTTTCAATATCAGATTGATACATAGCTGTTTAACCAACATTTTGAGCGATTCTGAAATAGTTTACATTAACATTCAATGTTGCACAACACCGACTACCGGTGTGCAAAACCGCGCCTTGTTGCACACTGACCAAGGGATATGTGCAACATCAGCGACCAACATTTATTAACACTCCCCAAGCCACCCTATATCATCAACTTAGAGACAATCGAGCAAAATCCATCGACATCCATTCCTTAAAATTGGTTAAATTTTGTAATACTTACGTCAATCGACCGCTACTATTTTTAACACTTTGTTGCTAATGTGAAAAACTGTTTAAGAGTTTACAGAAACTCTTAAAATATTGCAACACGCGAGTTATCAAGATTTTGCAATTTGCACAGACCATCCTTTATATATAATTTTGCATTGTCAAAGAACAGAAACAACGGCCTTCAGGCTGTTAAAATTCAAACCGAAATTTTGCAATGTTAAAAAGAATATTTCTCTCGATAGCACTTTGTGCCGGTCTGACAACCTCAATCAACGCTGACCACGCAAATCTGCACCCCACCCACGCCGAGCTCGCCAAAGAGGCCACCCAAGAAGGTACCGAGGCATTTAATAGCTTTGTTGAACGCGCATACGAGTCGGCCCGCATGTTCTCTCCCTTTGCAACAGTGATGCCCGAGCCCGTCAACAACACATCTGTTGATTTTGAACTCGCCGACCAAATGGTCGACTACGCCGCTCGTTTCCTTGGCACACGATACATCCTCGGCGCGTCAGGCCCCAAAGCATTTGACTGCTCAGGTTTCACCTCCTACGTCTACAAAAACTTCGGCATCAAACTCAACCGCTCATCTCGAGACCAATACACCCAAGGCGAAAAAGTCAACATGGCCGACCTCCAACCCGGCGACCTGCTATTCTTTAGTTCTCGCTCGAGCGGTCGCGGCCGCGTTGGCCACGTCGCAATGGTTGCCTCTGTTGACCGCGAAAACAATACCTGTGTCTTCATCCACGCCTCAACAAAAAAAGGTGTCACCTACCAGAAGTTCCCCGACGGCAACTACTACAGCCGCAATTTCATCGGCGCCCGCCGCATCCTCGGCACCAACCTCCAACCCTAAACTCCTCCACAAAGCAAACATCTCTCACACACCCTTTTAGCAAGCAAATTTCTGACAGATACCATAAACGCCGGACTCTGCTCCAAGCACCGCCCGGCGTTTCCTTTTCCCTGTTTACATCTCCCAATAATCCTCAAGTTTTCACGCTTGCTAATAACCTCTTGGGGTAGCCAACGGATAATACAACCTATAT
>JAFLTK010000196.1 GCA_022511505.1 Muribaculaceae bacterium | reverse complement strand
TTTATAGTAGGCGAGCGCGGGGGTGATGCGGCTGTCGACGCGGATTTGGTCGAGTTTGTAGCCCTCGGCCGACATTCCGAGCCAGTTGTCGGCAGTGATTGCGGGGAAACCATCGGCGACATTGCCGTTGACAAACCACTTGGCGGGACCCCACGATTTGGCGCCTTCGCGGGCATAACTTGAGGTGACAAACTTGAGGTCGGTTTTCGACGAGATGGGGCCTGGCTTGTAGTAGTTGCCGATGAAGTTACATTCGTGGGCCGAGTTCAGGCCGTTATACTCGTTGACGTCGGCGGTATTTTCGCCACCATAGCAGTTGTTTTTGCCATAGTTATAGTTGACGTTGTTGGTATACTCGATGAACACAACGTAGTCCTCGCCGCGGGCGCCGTTGAAGCGGCATGAGCGCGAGTTGTTGTGGGCCAGCAGGTTGTGGTGGTAGGTGGCCGGCGAGCCGCCCCATTGGCAACCATAGCCGCGGTCGCCCTTGGAGTGGCCGGCGCGGTAGAGGCCTTCGTGGACAATGGAGTATTGAACGGTCAGGAAGTGGGAGTCGGCAGTGTTCATGTTCTCTTCAACCGACCAGCCGAACGAGCAGTGGTCAAAGATGTAGTTTGAGCAGTTTTCGGCGCCACAGGCGTTGTCGGTCAGGACGTTACCGGCGGCGTCGCGCTGGCCGGCGCGGAAGCGGACGTTGCGCACGATGAAGTTGCTGCTGCCGCCAAAGTTAACCTTGTTGCGGGTGATGACGATGCCCTCGCCGGGAGCGGTCTGGCCGGCGAGCGTCCAGTCGGCGCGGTTGACGCGCAGTTCCGACGCGAGAGCGATGTCGCCGGTGACGTCAAAGACGATGGTGATAGGCTCGCCTTTGTGCTGATTGAAGGCCCAGCGCAGGGTGCCGGCGCTGCCGTCGTCGGCAGTCGAGGTTACTTTGACAACCTTACCGCCGCGACCGCCGGTTGCATAGCGACCGAAGCCCTCGGCCGTGGGGAACGCGAGTGTCTGCACAGCCTCGTTGACGCTAACGGCGGCGCTTGTCACGCCCTGACGCGAGATGGCTTTGACGGTGTAGGTCGACGCAGTGCTATAGTCGGCGGGCTGGTAGACCGGCTCGGCAACGAGGGCCTCCATCTTTCCGTCGCGATAGATGATGTAGCCGGCGGCGTCGGGATTGCTGTCCCATGAGAAGCCGGTCGAGCCGAGCGTGAAGCCGGCCGGAGCGTCGACGCCGCGCAGGATTGCCTCGGTGTCAAACGGTGTAGACGAGAATTTGCCGAAAAGGAACTCGGGGTTGAAATATTCCTCGACCTCGGCGTCGCCGGCCTGGGCCGAGAACGCTGCGCGTGCGGCGGTCGACACTGCGGCGCCCGAGGGGTCGATGTTGCGGTATTCATAGAACGACGCGGTGGCCTCGTTGCCATTCCATGCGGCCCAGCCGGCAGCGTTGATGTGGTTGCCGAGGGTTGAGCGCAAGAACATGGCGCCGCCGGTCTCTTTCCACGGGCGACCGAGGTAGTAGTCGCCGGCCTTAACGCCATCGGCAGCTGTCACGCGGCATTTATTGAAGAACAAACCGGGATAGAAGCGGTCGGCACTGAGCGACGGGTAGAGAGCCTTGCTCATGGGCATCGAACTCTCGGCCGGGGCGGTGATGTAATGGCCGCCGGGAAGACAGACGATGTCACAGTCTTCAAACCACTCGAGGCCGCCGTCATAGATGAAGTCGGTCGCTCCGACGATGCGGCAGCCGGTGAAATAGCCGCGCGAGCCACCGTTGGCCTTGTAGGTATCTTGGAAGCCCTCGATAGAACAATTTTTGAACAGATGGGCATCGGCGGCAGTGTAGAGTGCCTCGGCCTGGCCGACGTTGCCGGCCGTGTTGCGGATAGTAAGATTCTCGGCATAGAAGCGTGGGGTGAAGACGTTGAGGGCCGCGCAGTCGAGATAGGTATTTGTCGACGAGCCGCCGCGGTCGGTGCTCGAGGTCAGGATGGTAGTGTCGGTGCCTGAGCCGACGAGCGAGATGAATTTGTCATGGGCATCCTTGGTGCCGGCATAGATATTCTCGTCATAGACGCCCGGGGCGATGTAGATGATACCGCGGTTGCCGGCCGGAACGGCGTCGATAGCCGCCTGAATGGTGGTGTAATCGGCTGAACCGTCGGGATTTACAGCAAACAGAGTGATGGGAGCGTCGGCGTCGGGAGCAGGCTCGGTATTGCCTGAACCTCCGCCAAAGCCGCTGAGGTCACTTAATTCGCCGGGGTTGCCAACGGGGTTGTCGTTGGCAAACTGTGCCTGCTCGGCAGTCACGGCGTTGCCATAGATTTTGATTTTGTGGACACGCGGTGCCTGGCGCTGGGCCATCGGGTCGATATCCTGCCAGTCAAACGGCGCCTTCTGAACCTGATCGGGCGAGTCTTGCTTGCCATCGCCGTCCCACACGCGCCAACGCAACGACACGTTCGCCGCATTTATCACATTTTCCATGAAATAGCCCTGGTCGCTAAACAGAGTCCAGCCCTGTTTCTGTTTCTCAGAGCCCATCCACACCAGCGGGGCCCAGTCGCCGTCGCCAATCTTGATGTCGAGTTTGATGCCACGGCCCCACGATGTCGACGACCATGACCATTGCAGGCGCTCGACATAAGGGATATGGTCAATCTCCATCCAGCCGTGGAGCGACTCGCCCCCCTCGGCAGCGTTGCGACACATCTGAACAAAGCCGGCCTCGCCGTGGACGGGAACGCCCTTGTCGTTATACTCGATATTCTCCTCGAGATAGGTCGTGTGGCCGGCCTGCTTCCAGTCGTTGTAGTTGGTGGCCTTCTGACTCTCGTAGTACTGGCGCGAGAAAGCCGCCGTAGCTCCCGCCGTACCGCCATTAGAGGCACGCGTTGCGAATATACAATTGTGGAACATCACCGGGTAGGTCACGTCGGCGCTCGACGTTGGCACTTGGATGACGGCATTCACATAACGACCCGTCGAGTACTCAGGGCACTGAATTCCCGTGCCCGAGTCGCCCCACGTGTCGGGCCACGAAGTGTCGTTAAAATTAATGTCTATAATCTTGGTAGCCGGAACATTAGCCGTCCAGGCCTCGACCACCGAAGGAGGGTCCAGCGACCCGTCCATCTGGGCCAGCGCGGGAAGGGCCGTCAGAACGGCACCCATCGCAGCATAAACTAAACGTTGACCGATTTTCATGGTTGAAAAAGTATCATTAAAGGTTGAAAAATTCATAGCAAGGCAGTCTGCCACAATCATCTCCATCCAACGACAGACTAACAAAACGCAAATATAATATATTTTCCTGAGATACCAATCCCAAATCACCCCACCACCCAGGCAACCGCATCAAAATCTCCCGAATGTCGGCAATTACCCAAGCGCGATGGGCGCGGAAATAGAGAAGGAGATAAAAAAATGGATGTCATCGCGACATCCAATTCCTTTCTTTTAACCTTAAATCAATACCATGAAAAAACCAC
>JAFLTK010000195.1 GCA_022511505.1 Muribaculaceae bacterium | reverse complement strand
TCGCTGCCGACGGCCGTCAAGTCGTCAAAATCGGTCTCGGCTTCTCCAAAGACACTCGCAACATCTCCTCCACCCTCATCCGCTAACAATGAACGAGGCGATTTTTCCTATAGAGATTAGCGATGTTCACACCCATCGGCGCGACGCGGGGCCGGAGGCCATCATTAACCTCGCGCCGGGCGAGCCGATGTTGCCCGGTCGCCATTATAGCGTTGGCATCCACCCGTGGGACGCGGCCGCGGTGACTCCCGAGCGTCTGGCCACGGTGGAGCGAGCGGCAACCCTCCCGGCAGTCATTGCCATCGGTGAAGCCGGCATTGACACAATCCACCGTCCCGCGGCGCCTCTTGAGCGGCAGATTGTGTTGCTCAGATGGCACATCGCCCTCAGCGAGCGCCTCGGCAAACCGCTGATTCTTCATGCCGTCGGCAACGCCTTGCAACACATCGTCGCCCTGCGCCGCGAGTTGCGGCCGCGTCAGCCGTGGATTTGGCACGGATTCAGAGGCAAGCAACAGATGGCCGACCAACTGACGGCCCACGGTATCCACATCTCCATCAACCTCTCGCGACCGCCGGCATCGCCCGTCGCTATCCCCTCGCAATTTATCCATCACGAAACCGATTGACCCCCCGTTATACCATGAAAAAACTATTTCTCACCCTGTCGGCCATCGCTGCCGCGCTGTTAAACACGCTATTGGCATCGCCCGCGCTCGTGCTGACCGAGCCCGCGCCCGCAACAAAGTGGGTCGAGGCCTACCCTATTGGCAACTCTCGTCTGGGCGCCATGATTTATGGCGGTATCGCCAACGATGAAATCCAAGTCAACGAAGAGACTTTCTGGGCCGGCGGCCCTTACAACAACAACCGTCAGGGCGCAATTGACCGCCTCGCCGAGGTGCGCGAACTCGTGTTTGCCGACCGTGCCGACCGCGCCGAGGAGATTCTCAACGAGGCGTTTATCCCCGAGGCCAAGGGCATGCCCTACCTGACGATGGGCAGTTTCCACCTCAGCGCCGACATCGACCCGGCGACCGTCAAAAACTACCGGCGCTCTCTCGACCTCAACGACGCCGTTGCCCGCACAACGTTCACCCTTGCCGACGGCACGACGATAACCCGCAGCGCCTTTGCCGCGCTTGGCGGCGACGTTATCGCGATGCGCGTCGAGGCTTCTAAACCCGGTGCGCTCAACTTTAGCATATCCCACGCCGGCCCGCTTGCCGCCCGTGTAAAAGCCCGCGGCTCGCGGCTGACGGCCACCATGCGCGGCACTGACCACGAGGGCATAAAGGCTGCTTTAACCGGCGTCACGGCCATCGACGTCAGGCTCGACGGCCCCGGCAAGGCTATCGCCCGCGGCGACTCGCTCAGTGTGGTCGGCGCGACCGCTGCTACCCTCTACATCGCCGCCGCTACCAACTTTGTCAACTACCACAACGTGGGCGGCAACCCCGCGCGACGCGTCGACCGCGCACTTGCCGACGCACTCAAAACCGGCTATAACGCTCTGCTTGACAGTCATATAAAAGCCTATACCGAGCAGTTTGGCCGCGTTACCCTTGACCTCGGTGGCATCGACAATCCCGGCGCATCGACCCGCGAGCGCATCGCCGCGTTTGCCTCCGATAACGACCCCGCGCTCGTCGCCCTCTTGTTCCAATATGGCCGCTATTTGTTGATATGCTCGTCGCAACCCGGCGGACAGCCGGCCAATCTTCAAGGCGTCTGGAACAATCGCGTCGACCCGCCGTGGGACGGTAAATACACCATCAACATCAACACCGAGATGAACTACTGGCCGGCCGAAGTCACCGCCCTTTCCGAGACCGCCATTCCCCTCTTTGACATGGTTGAGGACCTCAGCAAGACCGGCGCCGTCACCGCTCGCGACCTTTATGGCGCCCGCGGTTGGATGGCCCACCACAACACCGACCTGTGGCGCGCAGCCGGGCCTGTCGACGCCGCAAAATATGGCATCTGGCCCAACGGCGGCGCGTGGCTCGCAACCCACCTGTGGCAACACTACCTCTTTACCGGCGACCGCGACTTCCTTGCCCGCTATTATCCGACCCTGCGTGGAGCCGCCGATTTCTTCCTAAGTTACCTTGTTGAGGACCCGCGCACGGGTTATCTCGTGTCGGTCCCCTCGATGTCGCCCGAGCACGGCTATTCCAACTCGTGGATTATCGCCGGATGTGCCATGGACAACCAAATCGCCCGCGACGCCATGACCTCGGTAATAGCCGCCTCGCGCGTGCTCTACCCCGAGACCGAGACCGCCTATCGCGACTCTCTACAGGCAGCCGTCGACCGCCTCGCGCCCCATAAAATCGGTCAATATGGCCAACTACAGGAATGGACAGTCGACGCCGACTCGCCAACCGACCGCCATCGCCACGTTTCCCACCTCTATGGCCTCTATCCATCCAACCAGATAACCCCGACGGCCACTCCCGAGGCTTTTGCCGCAGCCGCCCGCACCCTCAATCAGCGCGGCGACAAGGCCACCGGCTGGAGCATTGGCTGGAAAGTCAACCTATGGGCTCGCCTTCTCGACGGCGACCACGCCTACCGCATCATCAGCAACATGATTTCGCTACTGCCCGATGATGACTCTACCTCTCAATACCCCGACGGACGCCTCTATCCCAATATGTTTGACTCCCACCCGCCGTTCCAGATCGACGGTAACTTTGGCGTCACCGCCGGCATTGCCGAGATGCTCATCCAGAGCCACGACGGCGCCATCAACCTTCTCCCCGCGCTCCCGACCCTCTGGGACCATGGCACTGTCACCGGCCTCAAAGCCCGCGGCAACTATGACGTCGACATTACTTGGGAAGACGGCCAAGTGCTCGAAGCAACCATCCGCTCCAACATCGGAGGCCCGGTGCGCATCCGCTCTCGCGTACCCCTCGCCGGCGACGGTCTCCGCCCCGCCTCCGGCCCGTGTCCCAACCCCCTGCTGACCCGCGACGACACCGTCGAGACCATCGTCTCCCCCGCCCATGCCACCGTCTGGCCCATCCTCCCAGCCGCCTACGAGTATGACATCGACACCGCGCCCGGCCGGTCCATCACCCTCCGCCGCCTCTCCTCCACCGGTGCCGTCAACAATTAGAAGTTGTTAAACGGGGGTTCGGCAATGTCGATTTGCTTGTTAGACGAATTTGACGTAAATTTGCGGTCGAAACCAAAATCTTTTCCGGCTATGCAGATTTCTGACCGCATCAACTCGCTCTCTCCGTCACAGACGCTGGCTATGTCACAGCGCAGCAACGAACTCCGCGCCAGCGGTGTCGACGTCATCAACCTCTCGGTTGGGGAGCCCGACTTCAACACTCCCGCCCACATCAAGGAGGCGGCCAAGGATGCTATCGACCAAAATTTCTCGTTCTACACCCCGGTGCCCGGCTATCTGTCATTGCGCGAGGCGATTTCGCGCAAACTGGCGACTGAGAACGGCGTCAAGTTTGAACCGTCGCAGATTGTCGTTGGCAATGGC
>JAFLTK010000238.1 GCA_022511505.1 Muribaculaceae bacterium | reverse complement strand
CGGGGTACAGACAAAGAATTCGGTCGCCAAATCGGCCTGTGTAACGACAAAACCGACTCTGACCGCAATATCATCACCGGCACCGAGTTTGCCGAACTTACCGACGGCGAACTCAAGGAACGCGTCGGCGACCTCAAGATTATTGCCCGCGCTCGTCCTATGGACAAGAAACGTCTCGTCGAGGCGCTTCAAGCCAACAACGAGGTTGTTGCCGTCACCGGCGACGGTACCAACGACGCTCCCGCGTTGAAATCGGCCCACGTCGGCCTTTCAATGGGTGATGGCACATCGGTTGCCAAAGAAGCCTCTGACATCACTATCGTCGACAACTCGTTCTCATCGATTGGTCGCGCCGTGATGTGGGGACGTTCGCTCTACCAGAACATTCAGCGCTTTATCCTCTTCCAGATGACTGTCAACGTTGCCGCATGTTTCATCGTGCTTTTCGGAGCATTCATGGGCATGCAGTCGCCGCTGACCGTTACCCAGATGCTGTGGGTCAACCTGATTATGGATACCTTTGCTGCAATGGCTCTTGCTTCACTGCCCCCCTCGGCATCGGTGATGAAAGACAAACCGCGCTCACGCGACGCGTTCATCATCAATCGCCCGATGTGGAAATCGATTATCGGCGTGGGCGGCGTCTTCTTCGTCCTCCTTTTGGGCCTCCTGTACTACTTTGAACACACCGATATTACCTCACTGACCCAAATCGGCACAGCCGAAATAAGCAGCGTGAACACCGGCCTCTCGGGTTATGAACTTTCGATGTTCTTCACAATCTTTGTCTTCCTCCAGTTCTGGAATATGTTCAACGCCCGCGCCTTTGCAACCGGCCGCTCGGCATTCCACTTCAAAGGTTGTAGCGGTTTTGCCATGATTTCGCTTATCATCCTCGTTGGCCAGGTGCTGATTGTCGAGGTTGGCGGCGAATTCTTCAACGTCGTGCCACTCAAGTTCATCGACTGGATCATCATCATTGCCGCGACATCGCTCGTGCTCTGGATTGGCGAGTTCCTGCGCCTTTTCAAGAAATAAGATTACCATAATTCAACAGACTTGGAGCGGGCCGGGGCTCGCTCCAAGTCTGCTTTTTTAACCGGAAAACTATGAACATTTTGTCTCGAATATATTACCTTTTTGCCTTTCTTTGTGTCATCTTTGGCATTTCTTCTACATCCAACGCAAGCAGTCTTTCACGCGAGGCGTTAAACGAATATAGTCCAATCTCGTGGATGAACGACTCGATATTTGAAACCAATCCCGCGCTTTTTCTGTTTGCCGACTCGATGTTCCAACATGTTGATGCCAAAGAATTTACACTGCGCGATGTAGAAAAGAATCTGGAGAAGATGAATAGTTTTAGAGCCAAGTTATGCGAATTGGCAACCGGGTCAACATTGGATGAAACAAACCAATATTTCGTGACCGACAGCATCGCTTCGCTTTTGACCTATTCCATAAATAATCCGTCTACCGAGGACTTGTCGACCCACGGGATGATTTTTACAAATTGGGCGTTGAAAGATGTTCTTATATTTCGGTTATTCAATGAATTATCAGAATTACTAAATAATTGTCGTTCAGAAAATCAACGTGATTTAATCTTGACTTCATTCAAAAACTGGACCGAGTTGGAGGACGTCTTTAGACCTTTATATAACAATCTCATTCTATTAGAATTTTGGGAAGGCTCTATTGGAGGTCCCATTTGTATTGCCGGGCAAATCGATATAGTTGAAGCTGAAGTCAATCTGTTAAAAAACGAGAACGCTATTCTTTTAGATAAATATCCGGTCCCTGACAATGGCACCTACTTAGAACCGGCGCGACAATTGTTGTTGAGTTGTATTGACATATCGATTGAGGATGTCGTGAGTCTGTATGAAGAAGACGACGATGACGGTGAAAGTGAAGAACCTATCGCGACGGCGACGATAAACGAGATAAAAACGCTTTCCCAAAAACTACCGAGCGCGCTTGATAAATGGCTCGAATCCAGAGTTGCATGGACTGAAGAAATCAGTCCTTACGGAACTCGCGCTTTTCTCAAACGTAACACCGGCGCCGCTCTCCTTAAGTATGCCAGTCTTTTCAGTGGTTTCCACTAACAATCCACATTTGGGCGTTGCATTTTTAACATCGGGGCGTTGAAAAAGTTGCTGACGCCCTGTTGCTTGAATCCGAGGCGCTCATATAGCCGCATCGCGTTCGTGTTGCCCGGCTCTACAAGCAAGCCGAATGGCTTGCCGACCCTCTTTTGCGTTTCAAAGACGCGCTTAAATAGCGCTGTTGCAACCCCGCGCCCGCGATATTTCGGCTCTACAAACAGAGAGTCAAGATAAACCTGGTCGGGACCCGTCTCGTCGTCCCACGCCTCAACCTCGTCGGCACTCACCGCCCAGCCCAGTATCTCGTTTGCCGCACTGAAAAATGTTCGCCTTAACGGGTGGAGCAACGCCCCGTCATAGAAGATTATGGCGCCAATCGGCTCGCCGCCCGGCGTCTTGGCAATCAGCGCATTGCGGTAACTATACTGCGAGTCGTCGGCCTCGGCAACGCGGCGAAACAACGCCTTTACTTTCGGCAAATTTTCCACGCCGCCGGCCAGATTGACACATAGTTCCTCGCCAACGGCCTCCATAACAGTCCGCGCCAAAAATGCGGCATCCTCTTTCCGAGCCGCAACTATCTCATACTCCATATTTTCCATATCATCGGGCTATTTTCACGTTGCAAATATAGCAAAAATTTTCCCGCCCTCTCTCCCACCCCGGTATTTTCGCGGCATGACGATGTTGAAAATGCCTATGTCATGATGTCGAGATTATCCGGATTTATCACGATTTAACGCGATAAATCAAGATTGCCTTTCGCGATGCACATAGAAGTGGTTAAGTCAAGAGGTTTAGGCTTCTCTATTAATGAAGATAAAGTTTTATGTTAAAAAGGTGGAAGGATACAATTTTTTTTGTAACTTTGCGCCGTGCTCAGGTGATGACGTTGCAATCCGGAGGGATGTCGACGTCGTTGCTGTTGCTATCAATCAGTCAATAGAAAACCTATATTCAGTGCCATGGCCGATATAACCACCCGGCGTGGAGTTGTCATCAAGAGCGAGGGCAATTTGCTGACAGTCAAGGTGTCAAGTGATTGCCACTGTGAAGGTTGCGCGATAGTTGCTTTCTGCGGTTCAAAGAATGATGATGACCTGGTCGTTCTCCACACCCCCCTTGCGCCTCGTTTCTCTCCGGGCGACATGATAGAATTTGAGCCCTCGTCGGGCGCCCAGTGGAAGAGTATTCTGCTGGCATTTGTTATGCCTATAATCATCATATTGGCAGCGATTTTGATACTCCTCAACCTTGGCTACAGCGAGGTGACGGCGGCGCTGGCGGCAGCGATTGCCAGCGTGGTCTATTTTGGGGTGCTGGGACTGATGTTTGGCCGCCGGCTGGAGTTTTCAATGAACTGGAAGATAACAAAGGCATCAAAGTAAGGAAAATAAAAACCAATCATTTATATTTCAAGTTATTATGAATACCATTCTCTTGTCAATTCTCGTGCTCGGAGGCATCGGTATCATAGGCGCGGCCGTGTTGTTTATCGTCTCACGCCGCTTTTATGTAGCCGAGGACCCGCGCATCGAGCAAATCGAGCAGGTGTTGCCGGGCGCCAACTGTGGCGGTTGCGGTCGCAGTGGTTGCCACGATTTTGCGACGGCATGCACCCAGGCAAGCACTCTCGACGGGCTTAACTGTCCCGTTGGCGGCGCGCCGGTGATGGCTAAGATTGCCGACATCGTTGGCCTCGCTGCCGGCGATGCGACGCCGATGGTTGCCGTGCTCAAGTGTAACGGAAAATGCGAGTTCCGCCCGCGCACGTCGGCCTACACCGGCCCGGCATCGTGTGCCGTGCTCGCTACTCTCGGCACCGGTACAACCGATTGCAGCTATGGCTGTCTCGGTTGCGGCGACTGTGTTGACGCCTGTAACTTTGGCGCTATCGTTATGGGTCCCGACGGGCTCCCGGTTGTTGACCAGGACAAATGTACCGCTTGCGGTGCCTGTGTCAAGGCTTGTCCCCGTCGCCTCATCGAGTTGCGCAAGAAAGGCCCGCGCGGCATGAGAGTCTACGTTGCCTGCTCCAACAAAGACAAGGGCGCGGTGGCTCGCAAGGCTTGCCAGGTTGCATGTATCGGTTGCAGCAAGTGTCTCAAGGAGTGTCCCCACCAGGCCATTACCGTTGAGAGCAACCTCAGCTACATCGACTTCAACAAATGTAAGTTGTGCCGCAAGTGTGTCGACGTCTGCCCGACCCACGCTATCCACGCCGTTAATTTCCCCGTTAAAAAAGTTAACCCCGAAAAACCCGCCGCCGAGGCTACTGCCGTGGCGTCCAACACCCCCCAAGCATGAAAACATTCTCAAAAGGCGGGGTTCATCCCCCCGAGCAAAAGTTGACCGCCGGCAACGAGATTATTACTCTCGACCTTCCCGGCGAAGTGACCCTAATGCTGGGTCAACACATCGGAGCGCCTGCAAAACCGGTTGTCGCCAAGGGTGATAAAGTTAAGCGCGGCGATGTCATCGCCGAAGCCGGCGGCTTTGTGTCCGCTCCCGTTCACACCCCCATTTCGGGTACTGTCGTTAAAGTAGACACTGTCAAGAACCAGCAAGGCCTTGCCGTGCCCGCGGTCTACATCAAGGCCGATGCCGACGATGCTGCCGCCGACGCCGAGGCCCGCAAGAACGCCAAGCCGGCACGCACCGATGCCGAAATCGCCGCCCTTCAGGCCGGTGAAATCAAGGACATCATCAAGGGCGCCGGTATCGTTGGTCTCGGTGGTGCAACCTTCCCAACCCACGTCAAACTGTCGCCTCCCCCCGAGTTCAAGCCCGAGGTGGTCATTATCAACGCTGTAGAGTGTGAGCCCTACATCACTGCCGACCACCGTCTGATGCTCGAGCACCCCGATGAAGTCATCGAGGGCGTTCGTCTTCTAGCCCGCTCGGTTGGCGTCAATCGTGCCGTCATCGGTATCGAGTCCAACAAGCCCGACGCAATCGCTCTGCTTCAGGAGAAACTCGCCGGCGCTACCGACGTTGAAGTCTGCCCGCTGAAAGTCAAATATCCGCAAGGCGGTGAAAAGCAGCTCATCGAGGCTGTCATTGGCCGCGAAGTTCCCTCGGGCGCTCTGCCCATCGCCACCGGCGCCGTTGTTCAAAACGTTGCCACGGCCTACGCGGTTCATCGCGCCGTTCGCTACGGCGAGCCGCTGATGGAGCGCATCGCCACCGTCACCGGTCCCGGCGTTGCCAAGCCCGGTAACTTCCTCTTTGCCATCGGTACTCCGCTGACCACCCTCATCGAGGCTGCCGGCGGTCTGCCCGAAGACACCGGCAAGGTTATCGGCGGCGGCCCCATGATGGGTCGCACAATCAGCAATCTCGACTCGCCCGCCGTCAAAGGCACTTCGGCGCTCCTCATCTTCTCTCAGGGCGAAGCCCAGCGCCGCCCCATCGAGAACTGTATCCGCTGCGCCAAGTGTGTCGACGTCTGTCCTATGGGTCTCGAGCCCTACTTGCTCAGCACCCTCTCGCGCCTAAAGCGCTGGGATGATGCCGAGGCCGAGAAGATTGTCAACTGCATCGAGTGTGGCTCATGCAGTTTCATCTGTCCCGCCTCGCGTCCGCTTCTGGACTTTATCCGCTTGGGCAAGGCTACTGTCATGGCCAATATCCGTTCACGCAAATCTTGACATTCAACCATGCAACAACTATTATTTATATCACCTTCACCACACGTCCACACGTCCAACACCGTCTCGCGTTGCATGTGGAACGTGGTCATAGCCCTGGTGCCGGCGTTGCTCTGCGCGCTCTATTTCTTTGGCATCGGCGCCGCTATCGTCATCGCAACCTCGGTTGTAGGTTGTGTCTTGACCGAATACCTGATTACTCGCTTCATGTTGCGCCAGCCGGCACAGATTGGCAACGGCGCGGCTATCCTGACGGGCGTTCTGCTCGGTTTTAACCTTCCGTCCAACCTCCCCGTCTGGATTGTCCTGATTGGCTCGGTGGTTGCTATCGGCATCGGCAAGATGGCTTTCGGCGGCTTGGGATGTAACATTTTCAACCCGGCTCTCGTTGGCCGCGTGTTCCTGCTCCTGTCGTTCCCGGTTCAGATGACAACCTGGCCCGAACCTTTGGTAAACACCACCAGCTATCCCGACGCCACCACCGGCGCGACCATCCTTTCACAGTTGAAGATGGGCCTCATCGACCCCAAGAACGTTGACCTGCTCAACGGCCTGACCGGCCAGATGGGCGGCTCGCTCGGCGAGGTCAGCGCCATCGCGCTGCTGATTGGCTTCATCTACCTGCTCTGCACCCGCGTTATCACCTGGCACATCCCCGTGTCGATTGTGGTCGTTGCCGCCGCGTTCTCGTTCTGCATCGGTGTTGACCCCTGTGTCGAGATTCTCTCGGGCGGTCTGTTGCTCGGCGCCATCTTCATGGCTACCGACTATGTAACCTCGCCTATGAGCCACCGCGGTATGCTTGTCTATGGCGCGCTTATCGGCTTGATTACCATCATCATCCGTCAATGGGGTGCCTATCCCGAGGGTATGTCGTTTGCAATCCTGCTGATGAACGGCTTCACCCCGCTTATCAATCGCTACATTAAGCCGGCCAAGTTCGGAGAAAGGAGTAAGAAATGAGCATGAAATCGTCAGTCGCCAACATGATTCTGTCGCTCGGCTGCATCACCATCGTTGCCGGTGCCCTTCTGGCATGGGTTTATAACACCACCTCGGGCCCCATCGAGCAGGCAAAGCAAGAAAAGCAAGTACAGGCCATCCGCGACGTTACGCCCGACTTTGACAACCAGCCCATGGAAGCCAAGGCCGAGATAAAAGTCCTCGAAGATATTGACCACGTCAACGTCTTCCCCGCCATGAAAGACGGCAAGCTCGTTGGAGCCGCCGTTGAGAGTTGGGACAACGAGGGTTTCTCGGGCCACATCTCTATAATGTTTGGCTTTGACATCGAAGGCAATGTCACCGGCTACACCGTTCTGTCCCACGAGGAGACCCCCGGTCTCGGCGCAAAGATGGGCGAATGGTTCAGCGACACCGCCAACCCCTCGCGCTGTGTCATCGGCCGCAACCCCGCCACCGAGGATATGCACGTAAGCAAAGACGGCGGCGCAGTTGACGCCATCACCGCAGCGACCATCACCTCGCGCGCGTTCCTCAACGCCCTGCGCCGTGCCCACGCCGCCTTTATCCAATATCGCGACCTTAACCAGTAATCAATCTTGCAGATTATGAACAAGTTAAATATCATACTCAACGGTATCGTCAGGGACAACCCGACATTTGTGCTGCTTCTTGGCATGTGTCCCACCCTCGGTACAACCGGCAGTGCTTTGACCGGCATGAGCATGGGTCTCGCGACAATGGCGGTGCTCATCTGCTCAAACGTTGTAATCTCTGCCATCAAGAATTTCGTTCCCTCGGGCGTTCGCATCCCGGCCTACATCGTTGTTATTGCTACGTTTGTGACCGTGCTTCAGATGTTCATGCAGGCCTACCTGCCCGCGCTCGACGCCATGCTCGGCATCTTCATCCCGCTCATCGTGGTCAACTGTATCGTTCTTGGTCGCGCCGAGGCTTTCGCTTCGCGCAACCCGGTCTTTGACTCGCTGCTCGACGGTATCGGCATCGGCCTCGGCTTCACCATCGCGCTGACTCTGCTCGGTGCCGTTCGTGAAATTCTCGGCACCGGCCGCATCTTTGGCGCCGCCATCTATCCCGAGAACTATGGCTCGTTGATTTTTGTTCTTGCCCCCGGCGCGTTCATCGCCCTCGGTTTCCTGATTGCAATCTTCAACACCCTCAAGAACAAACAAAACTAACCATCAATAAACCAAAGTCATGCTTGAATATATTTCAATTATCGTAACGGCAATATTTGTCAACAATATTGTCTTCGCCCAGTTCCTCGGCATCTGCCCCTTCTTGGGCGTGTCAAAGAAACTGTCGTCGGCAGTTGGTATGGGCGCCGCAGTGACTTTTGTCATGCTGATGGCCACTGCAATCACCTGGCTCCTCCAGTCGTTTGTGCTCAATCCCCTGAACCTCCAGTTCATGCAGACAATCGTCTTCATCCTCGTCATCGCCGCTCTCGTTCAGATGCTCGAGATGATTATGAAGAAGGTGACTCCCGCGCTCTACATGGCTCTGGGTGTGTTCCTCCCCCTGATTACTACCAACTGTGCCGTTCTTGGTGTCGCCATCCTGGTAATCCGCAACGGTATGGACCTCGGTCAGTCAATCGTTTATGCCGTAGCAACCGCCATCGGTTTCACCCTGGCGCTCATCATGTTTGCCGGCATCCGCGAGCAACTCGAGCTCGTTGAAGTGCCCCGCGCCATGCGCGGAGTGCCCATCGCACTCGTTGTCGCCGGCCTCCTTGCCATGGCATTCATGGGCTTCTCGGGCATCAAGATTGGCTAATAATCGATAACCCACTTTTTCCAAGGAAGGGCGGCGACCAACTCGCCGCCCTTCTTTTAAATGTGGAATCGTATTGTCGCGATAAAGCGTTGTCGGTCGTCCCACTGTTTCTGTTCCAAATATTTCTGTTATTAGAAAGATGTTGTTCAATTCTATTGAATTTTTAATTTTCCTTCCGATAGTTTTTATCCTCTATTGGTGTCTATCGGGGAATCTTCGCGCTCAAAATCTGTTCATAGTAAGCGCGAGTTACATCTTTTATGGATGGTGGGACTGGAGATTTCTCTTTTTGATATTTTTTATAACAACCGTCAGTTTTACAAGCGGAATTTTGCTTGAGACATACGATGGCCGACGTCCAATTCGTCGCGCCATAGTGACTCTTACAGTAATTATATGCCTGGGGGTTCTATGTACATTTAAGTATTTTGATTTCTTCTCGATTAATTTTGCCAAACTCTTAGGGCTGTTTGGTATCGAGTTAGACGCGTTCACTCTTGGGTTGGTACTTCCCGTCGGTATTAGTTTCTACACTCTGCAAGCGTTGAGTTACACAATTGATGTTTATCGCAAAAGAATACCGGCCACGCGCGATGTCATTTCATTCTACGCTTTCATCAGTTTTTTCCCCCAACTTGTGGCAGGACCGATTGAGCGCGCCTCCAACCTGTTGCCACAGTTTTTAAACCGTCGTCGGTTTTCCTATTCCAAAGGCGTCGAGGGCTTACAACAGATTCTTTGGGGTTTGTTCAAGAAAATGGTGGTAGCCGATAACTGTGCCAAGGCTGTCAACGTTATTTATGGAAATTATGAGGCTTTTGACGGTGGAATGTTGATCTGGGGTGCTATTCTGTTCTCGTTTCAAATATATGGCGATTTCTCAGGTTATTCGGATATCGCTATAGGAGCGGCTCGTCTCTTTGGTATCAATCTGTCGAGAAACTTTCATTATCCCTATCTATCACGCAATGTAGCAGAGTTTTGGCGCCGGTGGCACGTTTCACTGAATCGTTGGTTTGTCGACTATGTATACATTCCTCTTGGGGGCAGTCGAGGAACAATGAGATTGACGATTTTCAACACCCTTATGATATTCCTGCTTAGCGGTTTCTGGCACGGAGCCGATTGGTCCTATATCTGCTGGGGTCTTTTCAATGCCATATTCTTTATTCCTTTGATTTTGTTAGGCACCACAAAAAAGTATCGAAAAACGGTTGTCGCCCAAGGTCGATACTTGCCTCGTTTCATCGAAGTGATACAACTATTGACAACCTTTTGCATCGTTACTTTTGGCCGCATCTTTTTCAGGGCCGAAAACATGTCACACGCTCTGGGCTACCTGACGCGTATCTTCACTCATTTTAAATTGACAATTCCGTGGGACTATCTGCTTTCGCTTAAAGCCATCGCCATCCTTTTCATTGTAGAGTGGTGTCAACGTCATCGCGAGTTTGGCCTACAGTTGTCCCATGATGGCCTGTTGCGCTATCGTGCCGTCAGATGGGCTGTCTACTATGCAGTTTTTCTGTTAATTATATTCTGGAGTGATACTCCTGAAGAATTTATCTATTTCCAATTCTGATGAGACTAAATGATTTTACAAAGCAAAAGGTAGCATTGGGCCGTTTCATGTTAAACTGCTCGATATTTGGCGCCTTAATAGTAATGACGCTTGTAGTTTGTGAAATCGCCATACGCAGCCTGCTCCCCAATCCCTACAAATACAAGCATGAACGACTGAGTGCAAAGTCAGATGATATCGCAACATTGATACTCGGTAGTTCTCATGGTTATTATGGTATACGTCCTCAGGTGTTTGGTGATAGTGCGTTCAATCTTGCCAACGTTTCCCAGATATTCCGTTATGACAACCAACTGCTTCGCAATTATCCTTTCGCCAATCTTAAAACTGTAATTCTGCCTCTGTCCTATGCTTCGTTTACCGATTATGATTTTGCCGAAACTGATTACTGGAGTTTTGCTGCAAATTATAAAATATACATGGATGTGAATTTTCACGGCGACCTCTCTCGCTACAACTTTGAGCTCTCGCGGCCTGCGCTATTTTCACAAAAACTTAGAGCGCTGATGGATGGGAAACAGCTGTCATGTGACTCACTGGGTTTCGGTAAAGACTTTTCTAAAGGCAAGAGTTGGGGGTGGAAGGAATCAGGCTTAAAAGCAGCTCAGCGTCACACCGGCAAAGACTTCAGTGCCGTGGACGATAATGTCGCTTATCTATCGGCAATTGCGAGCTATTGCCGGGAGCGCGATATTCAACTCGTGCTGGTCACGATGCCGGCCTTGGAATCCTATCGCGATAATCTCAACCCCGGTCAGTATAAGATGGTCACACACCTGGCCGACAGTCTTGCGCGCCGTTATGATTTCACATATCTAAACATGATCGATGATCCAAGATTTGTCGAGTCTGATTTCTATGATGCAGATCATTTCAATCTCCTCGGAGCAGAAAAGTTCACAAAAATCCTTCGCGATACCATAGCCAACTGAAACGCCAACTGAAATAACCGACAAGTTTGTCGAAGAAACTACCTCAACCCACTATTTCCGTCCCTTCCACTACATGAAAACGACGGAGAATTTAATCTTCACCATCTTGTTTACAATTATTCACTCCCTCATTTAATTTGCAGGCGGCAAGTTCTTCTTCGGTGGGAGGAGGGAACTCGACCCAGTATATATTATTGGCGGGGCGGGGTTCGCCGTTCAGGTGGCGGCGCCACAATTCATTTATTAGTTCCTTAACACCTTCGGGCGATTTTACTGTTTGTTTCTCTTGTTCCATGTTGTTTTATTAATGATTTGCGACAAAGTTACTGTCATGTTGTTGCAAATATCGATACATCCGGTCTGTTATGTTAGAATGTTTTTGGTCTATTGGTCGGAAATTTTGGCGGCAGTGTAATGATAGCGGCCCGTCGGCGTCTTTTAGTTGAAGGAACAAAGCCGGCTCATTCGTTCCCGTTTTTCTTTTAACTAAAATCCCTTTCAAAAATGAAATTAGTTCACAAACTTTTCATCGTAGCCTGTATCATCGCTGCCACAATGAGCATCTCATCATGTAAAGACGACTGGGACGCTATGGTATTTGTCGCAGGTGGAGACACCGAGAATATCTCGTATACACCCAACTGGTATGGCGGCCAGATGTCGATTGTCGCCCCCTACGACGCCGGGCATATCGTCTTCACCTGCCAAAACTATCATAATCTCTATCTGGAAGAGAATGGCAGTGAAATTGACAGTTTTGATAACGGGTCGGTAGCGGTCACCATCGAGGCCGGAAACCGCGTTGTCATCGACTTTAAGGAGGTCGACGAGGACACTCCAAATGCCAACCAAATTGTCATCCTCGACGTCAAAACCCGTCAAGAGAAGCGCGCCTCCTGTTTCTTCACCATACAGCGCCCGTACCTCTACACCGAGTAAATCTTACAAATTACCATATTAAAAAGGATGCCTCCCGAGCGGGGGCATCCTTTTGACTTATATCGGCATGTTGTTTTATTATTTGCGTTTTGCTTTGGTCGAGCGCTTGCGAGTTGCTGTTGATTTTTTCTTTTTGCTTTTGCTCTTTGAGGCGATTGCTTTGCCCGATTTCTTAGCGCGGCTACCGGTCTGGGCGAGGGCACGTTCACAAGACTGACGGTCGAAGACGAAGTATTCGAGGTGGGTGGTCCTGTTTTGGAAGTCGATGATTGACTCGGGATTGATAGCGATGCCAAGATAGCGAGTCTCGAAATGGAGGTGGGGACCTGTCGAGCGACCGGTGTTGCCGCCAAGGGCGAGGGGCTGACCGGCTTCTACACGCTGGTCGGGCTTGACGAGGAATCGCGAAAGGTGGCCGTAGACGGTTTCCATACCGTTGTCATGTCGAACAACCACATAATAGCCATAACCTCCTGCATTGTATTTAGTCAGACGAACGATGCCACTGAAGGCACAACGAACAGTATCGCCCACTTTGAGATTGAGGTCAACACCTTTGTGCATGCGGCCAAAACGTGCGCGCCATCCAAATGGTGAAGTCAGCGCGCCCGGAACGGGAAGATGGAAGTCAGAGACATCGATGCGTTTTGTTGCCGGAATTTCGACGCTTTTGCCGTAGGGGTCAACGCCGTCGTGGTTCCATGCCACGCCAAATACCTCGGCAGCGGCTTCGCGCTCGGCTACTTGGGTCGCAACCTCCTGATTGGAGGTCAATGAGATATTTATGGGCTTCTGGTTGGCTATAAGGTCGTGGTGTTGGTCGGTGTGGGTTTGCGGCAAGCGATAGGGAACTTGGGCTGTTGCTATGATGCTTGCCACTGTGGCGAGAAGAGTTGTAAGGAGTATTCGACCTGATTTCATGTTCTTGATTGAGGTTATGCGGGATAATTTCACCATCGAGGAGAAAATTGGTTATTTAATTAAATTTCGTCATCACCATATATAAAAGGAGTCTGGACCGGAGTGTAATCAAAAATTTCCTCGGGCTTGAAGAAACGATTGACCTCGGCCTCGGCGTCCTCAACTGACGATGATGCGTGGATAATGTTCAACTGACCGCTCATGCCATAGTCGCCTCTGATTGTCCCCGGGGCAGCCTCGCGGCTGTTGGTAGCGCCGGTCATGGCTCTGACAACCTTGATGACGTCAACGCCGCGGAGCACCATCACAATCACCGGCGACGCAGTCATCGACTTAACGATGTCCGGGAAGAAAGGACGGTCAACGAGGTGGGCATAATGCTCGCGCAAGATTGCCTCGTCGAGCATAATCATCTTCATGCCGGCGATAGTCAACCCGCGACGCAAGAACCGGTTAAGTATCTCGCCGGTCAGGCCGCGCTCTATTGCCGATGGCTTAAAGATGATTAGTGTCTGTTGCATTTTATCGTTTGTTTAAGATTTGTTCACATTTAAACTTGTGATGTATCAAAGGTAGTTATTCCAAAACTTTTTGTCAAATCATTTTAGGATAAAAAACGTAAAACAAGTGTGAAAAAATCTAAACAACACTCCTAACATGTTGATTTTATTGACATTATGAACAATGTAAATAAATCACAAAATTTGTAAAAATATGTTTAGTCGATTTTTAACCGGTTAAAATATGTAAATAAAAGTGTAATTTGTTAAAATATGACCCCGTCTATTCACCGACCCACCCAAAGACAAACACATCTTCGAACTATTATCTAATATCTCTTATCTACTCATTAAACAATAATGTGTAACTTTGCCGTCAAATTGAAGAACTAAATGAAACGATATATAACCCGCATATTCTCAAGTTTAACATTTCTACTAATTCCTGCGCTACTGCTTGCCGAGGAGCCCGACTCGCTTGAGTTGAGCGTTGATTTTAATGAAATCACGGTGACAACCGCGCGTCCGCGACGTTCGCGTCTCAATGCGGGCAACGGTGACCTCATCAGCGCCGCCGAGTTGAAACGAGCCGCATGCTGCAACCTCGGCGAGAGTTTTACAACCAACCCGTCGGTCGACGTCAGCTATAGCGATGCGGCCACCGGTGCGCGGCAAATTCGCCTCTTGGGCTTGGCCGGCAACTATGTGCAGATGTTGACCGAGAACATCCCCTCGATGCGCGGCGCTGCCGGGGTATACGGACTCGGATATATCCCGGGGCCATGGATGCAGTCGATTTCGGTGTCAAAGGGAACGGCGTCGGTCAAACACGGCACCGAGAGTGTAGCCGGGCAGATTAACGTCGAGTTGCTTAAGCCGCAAGGTGAGCAGGAAGTGCTTGCCAACGGATATGTCGACGGCATGGGCAAAATCGAGGTAAACGCCAGCGGAATGCATCATTTCGACGAAAGCCTCTCGGGCGGCTTGCTTGTCCACGGCGAGACATCGACGCGAGGCCACGACGGTGACGATGACGGTTTTTTGGACACTCCGCGCGTCGACCAACTGTCGCTGATGAACCGCTGGGCGTGGCTCGGCCGCAACTATGTTGCACAGGTCGGTGTCAAGTTCATGCTCGAGCGACGTCGCAGCGGTCAGGACGAACATCACGTCGCGACACTTGTCGACCATGACCACCTTTATTTAATAGGCATCAACACGCGCCGCTGGGAGGCGTTCGCCAAGCAGGCCTACATTTTTGACCACGACAACGACGGCAACGTGGCGCTCATTCTGTCGGGCAACAAACACAACTCGTGGGCCCGGTGGGGCGGAAAGCGATTTGTGCTCGACGAGTCAAATTTTTACGCGTCGCTGATGTTTGAGCGCAAGTTTGGCGGGATGCACTCGCTATCGACCGGAGTTTCATACGTTTACGACAACTTTGACCAGCAACTGCGTCAGTCCCACGACCCGGAATCTCCCCTTGAAGCCCTTCCCGAGCAGGAAAGCGTCACCGGCCTCTATGCCCAGTATTCGCTCGATTATGACAAGCAATTGCTACTGATGGCCGGCGCTCGCGTTGACTATTCAAACCGCAGCCGGTGGATGTTCACCCCGCGAGTGCACGCCCGCTGGAACCCGTCGTCATTGGTTTCGCTCCACGCAACCGCCGGACGCAGTTATCGCGCGACCCACGTCCTGGCCGAGTACAGTTACCTGCTGGCATCTTCTCGCATGCTGATTTTCCCCGAGGGACACAACCGCGAGGAGGCGTGGAACACGGGCGTCGGGACCGACTGGACCTTTGACTTGTTCAGCAAAACCGTCAACCTAAACCTCGAGTATTTCTACACCACATTTACCAACCAACTTGCCGTCGACTTTGACACGAGCGCCGATGCCGTCATTTTCAAAAATATCCGCGACCGTTCCTATAGCCACACGTTCCAAGCCGAAGCAACCATCCAACTGCTCCACGACTTGCAAATCACCGCCGCCTACCGCCTGACCGACGTGCGCGCCGACCTCGGCAAAGGCTATCGCTTCAAACCGCTGACCCCGCGCAACAAGGGGCTGATTACGGCCGGATACTCCCCCATGATGGGCCTGTGGCAGTTTGACCTCACCCTCGCGCTGACCGGCGGTGGCCGCATGCCCGACCCGGACCCCGAGCATCCACTCTGGGAAACCCGTTACAAAGGCTTCGCCCAACTTAACGCACAGATTACCCGTAACTTCCGCCACTGGGCCGTCTATATCGGCGGCGAAAACCTGACCGGCTCGCGTCAGCGCAACGCCATTATCAATGCCGCCAACCCCTGGGGGCCCGGCTTTGACGCCACAATGATTTACGGCCCGCTTCACGGCGCCAACATCTACGTCGGCTTCCGCTACAACTGGACCCGCTATTAACGGTATGGACGCGACATGACGCGACATGTCGCGTCCATGCAAAATTTTATACCTTTTAAGACACCCACACTTTCAGTGGGGTTAGAGTCAGGGGATTAGAAGTCGCGGTTGATGATGTAGTCGATGAGGGAGCGGAAGGCGGGTGCGATGCCGCGGGGGTCATCGATGGTGTCAAGGACGCGGACGGCCTCGTCGCGCAGGCGCGTCATTGTCGCGACGGCATATTCTATGCCTCCCGCCTGCTTGGCAAATTCTATAAGGGCGGCGATGGAGTCGGCGTCGAGGTTTTCGCCGCGGGCGAGGGCGTTCATTTGCTCGTGTTGAGGGTGCGCCTCGAGGCTGAGGGCATAAATGAGCGGAAGGGTAATTTTGCCTTCGCGCAGGTCGTTGCCGGTTGGCTTGCCGATGGCGTCGTTGGTGAAATAGTCAAAGATATCGTCCTTGATTTGGAAACAGAGCCCGAGCAGACGGGCAAATTCGCGCAGGGCGTCGAGTCGGCTGTCGTCGACCCCGACGGTGTAGGCACCCATCTCGACACACGAGATAAAGAGCGAGGCTGTTTTGCGGGAAATGATGCCGAAGTAGGATTCCTCGTCGATGCTGTGGAAGCGCGCGTTATAGATTTGGTCAAGTTCGCCGAGCGAAAGCTCTTTGCCGAGCAAGGCGATAGAATTGACAACGCGCAGGTCGCCGGTTGAGATTGCTTTGTTTAACGCGGTCGACACAAAGAAATCGCCGACAAGAACAGCCAAATGATTGTCCCACACGCTGTTAATCGTGGGCCGCGAATGGCGCATCTTTGACTCGTCGACAACGTCGTCGTGAATCAGCGACGCGTTGTGAAGCATCTCGACGGCGGCTGCTGCTTCAAAGACGTGGTCGTTAATCTCCCCGAGCATCTTGGCGGCCAAGATGACCAAAATAGGGCGAATCTGCTTGCCCTTGGACATGAGGTACCCCTCGACGATGGTGTTCATCAGCGCGTTGCTCGACGTTAACGAACTCGTAATTAGTTCGTTAAGTCGGTCAAGTTCAGGCTGAAGTGACTGCTTGATTGAAACAAGAGGGGTTGAACAAGTCATCGCTCGGGTGGTAGTTTTTATAATTTGGAGAGCAAAGGTACAAATTTTCGGTCAACAAAGTGTTGTTGTTTGATAAAAATTGTCATATAGCGGCGTTTTTTATCGTCCGGCTATAGATTTTGAGTCGAATAAATGTTATTTTTGCAGTTGATAGTTTTCTTTCTTCGAAAGCGCCTAAGGCGATAACTTAGGTAACTATTAAACTTTAAACAATAAACTATAAACTTTAAGTTGAGCGAAGCGAAACTTAAATACATCAGAATGGAACAGAAAAGACTCTTTTTGCTCGATGCCTACGCGCTCATCTATCGCGCCTACTATGCTTTGATTCGCTCGCCGCGCATCACGGCCAACGGTTTCAACACATCGGCCATCTTCGGTTTCTGCAACACACTCGACGAGATTCTGCGCAAGGAAAACCCGACCCACATCGCCGTGTGCTTTGACCCCAAGGGGGGCCAAACGTTCCGCCATGAGGCTTACCCGGAATACAAGGCCCAGCGCGACAAGCAACCCGAGGATATCACTCTTTCCATTCCTTATATAAAAGAAATTTTGGCGGCTCACAACATCCCGGTCATCGAGCGCGAAGGCTATGAGGCCGACGATGTCATCGGAACGCTTGCGCGGCGAGCCGAGGCCGAGGGGTATGACACCTACATGATGACGCCCGACAAGGACTATGGCCAACTTGTCGACGACCACGTGTTCATGTATCGCCCGGCGCTGCGTGGCGAAGGCTTTGAGATTCGCGGCCCTAAGCAGATTTGTGAGCGATATGGCATCGAGTCGCCGCGTCAGGTCATCGACCTGCTGGCGCTCGAGGGCGACGCGAGCGACAATATTCCCGGCTGTCCGGGCGTCGGCGAAAAGACGGCCCAAAAACTGATTGCCGAGTGGGGTTCGGTCGAGAATATGCTTGAGAACGTGGGCGAAATCAAGGGTGCACTCGGCCGCAAGGTTGCCGACAATGCCGAGCAAATCCTGTTCTCAAAATTCCTTGTAACCATCAAAACCGACGTTCCGCTC
>JAFLTK010000194.1 GCA_022511505.1 Muribaculaceae bacterium | reverse complement strand
TCTCATCAAGCCTGTCAACCCCATGCAGATTCTGCTCTCGATTAAGAAAAATCTGCATAGCGAACGTCTCGTCTCTGAACGCACCACAAGCGACTACAGTCAGGAGTTTGCCCGGCTTACAGGCGCCATCAACGACGCTCGCTCGATGGCCGATTGGGCCGATATCTATCGCCGACTGACGTTCTGGGACATCGAGTTGTCACAGGCTGAAACCAACATGGAGCAGATGCTCGCCATGCAACTCAACGAGGCAAACGCCGCCTTCTGCAAGTGGGTCAAAAAAAACTACGAGGACTGGATTACCGACCCCGACGAGCGCCCGCTGATGAGTCCCGACATTTTCAAAACCCGCGTGTTCCCGGCGCTCGACAATGGAGAGAAACTTTTCTTCATTTTGATTGACAACTTCCGCCTCGACCAGTGGAATGTCATCAAACCGATGCTCTCTGACCTGTTCAATTTCCAAGAGAGCACCTACTGCTCTATTTTGCCCACCGCGACCCAGTATGCTCGCAACGCTATCTTTTCGGGCCTGATGCCAATCGACATCGCCGGTATGTTTCCCCACCTATGGGTCGACGAAGACTCTGAGGAGGGTAAGAACCTTAATGAGAGCGAGTTAATACAGTCGCTTTTTGACCGCTATCGCCGCACCGTTCGCTTCTCCTACAACAAAATCAACGATGCCTCTCAGGGCGAACGCTTGCTCCGCGACTTTGCCAATCTGACCGCGAATGACCTTAATGTGGTGGTTTTCAATTTTATAGATATGCTGTCACATGCTCGAACAGAGTCACGAATGATTCGCGAACTCGCCTCGACCAACGCTGCCTATCGCTCGCTGACCGAGTCCTGGTTCCGGCACTCTCCCGCCTTTGAACTGTTCAAAAAGATTGCTGAGAGCGGCTTCAAGGTGATTCTGACAACCGACCACGGCACCATCCGCGTCGACAATCCAATCAAGGTTGTCGGCGACCGCAACACCAACACCAACCTGCGCTACAAACTTGGCAAAAATCTCAACTACAACCCACGGCAGGTGTATGAAATCAAACAGCCCAAACGTTTTGGGTTGCCGTCGCCCAACGTGTCGTCGACCTACATCTTTGCCACCAACAATGACTTTTTTGCCTACCCAAACAATTATAATCACTACGTGCAATATTATGACGGGACGTTCCAGCACGGAGGCATCTCGATGGAAGAGATGATTATCCCGCTAATTACACTGACCGCCAAATAACTGCCAATATGTTTAGTCACAAACAACTCCAACTATCTTTATTTGAAGATAATTCTTTCATGGATATAAAGTTCCCAAAGCCACAATATTTGGGAGCAAAATATATCCATAAAGATTGGATTACACAATACATTCCGGATAATGCAAATGTTGTTTTAGATGGCTTTAGCGGTTCTCAGTCTATAGCGTTCAGATGTAAACAGATGGGCAAATCGGTTATCACAAACGACTTTCTAAGGTTCAATTATGAAATCGGGAAAGCGCTGGTGGAAAACAATAGTGAGACGCTGACAAAACATGATATAAACATTCTTTTTTCAGAAAATTCGAATCCTGATAAATATAATCTGATGGAGACTCTTTTTACCGACCTGTTCTTTGTCAGAGATGAAACCAGATTTTTAGACGCTTTTCGCAGTAATATTCATTTATTAGAAAATGAGTATAAGCAATCGCTGGCGTTTGCTGTTATCAATCGAGCAATGACCCGAAAAGTTACGATGGGGCATTTTGCACATACTCAGGCTCTTGTGTATGCTGCTGATCCCCAGAGAATAAAACGCAACAGAAGTCTCATACGATCCATCAAAGAAATATTTACGGACTTAGTTGTTGAATACAATGACGCAGTTTTTGATAATGGTGAAAAGTGTAAATCATATAATAATGATATTTTAGACCTGTTGCCAATCCTTGAAGGGGTTGATTTGGTTTATTTTGATCCTCCCTATTGTGATAGTCATGCTGATTATCAAGGATTCTATCATCTACTCGAAACATTTACTAACTATTGGAAAGACAAAGAGTTTGTAAACGGGACTAAGCGTTATAGCCCGAAGTTGCACAGCGGCTTTGAAACTAAAAAAGAAATTATACAGAGTTTTCAGAAGTTGTTTAGTTCCTCAATACACATTCCACATTGGATCATCAGTTATAACGATCGTAGCTTTCCCGATATTAATACCTTGATTGACCTGATTAAACCATATAGAGATGTAAAAGTAGAAAGGAAAATATACCAAAATGGTCGTGGAGGCAAAGGTAGCGTTGCCGGTAGCAGTGAAATTATTTTGATCTGTAATCCCAAATAATTTACTAATGATGACTAATTTCGATAGATGGAACGATGAATTCCGTTTGCAAAATATGTTTGTATTCAACAACAACGCTAACGGGCTTCTTTGGCTAAAAGTAAGAGCAATTTGCCGAGCAAAGCAACTTGAGAGATTTCTTGAAGAAAATGATATAGTACTCAAAGGTAGGCTCTTAAAGGACCGTAATAGAGAACTTTTTGAGTTGCTTGAACAGCGCCCCGATGCAATGCAGATGTTAGATAAATTTCTTAAATGTATTGACAATGAGTGGTATAGGTTGTTAAATGTTGATGCAGAAAAACTGCATAATGATCTGTATGAGGTACATAACTATGAATGGGGTGGCGATCACAATAATTCTCTTGATAAATATCTGATAAGTAGATATGTAAAAAATATAAGTAATTATTCAGATCTGCTTAAAAGTAAGGGCGAGATAGCCGTCAATGCATGGAATTATGTACAAAATAGTTGGTATAACAACTGGACGTCATTCCTTATAGAGTCTATGTTTAAAAAACATCCTAATGTGATTTCGGCAGTAGGAGAAATTAAAAGCGTTGATATTTTCATTGGAGATTATCCAATTGATATAAAAGTGACGTTTTTCCCTAAAGAATTCTTGGATCTGAAAGTTAAACAGATCTTAGGGAAAAACATATTATCTTGGTTAAAATGGAGAGCTAAAGAATATGGTATTAAAGTCGATCGCAATAGTTCTAACTTTCAGCAAATTTATACATTAACAGAAAAGTTAAAAGAGCAGAATCTTTACTCGATAATCAACGAGTTGGAACAAGTAAAGAAAATAATTATACAAGATTCAATTGATGATCCGTTGGAGTTGTTGACATGGCTTTACACTAATCAAGGTGAAATGAGATTTGGCTCAGAAAATAGACTTTTCGTAGTATTAGCCGACACCGATAATCTCGATGAATCTTGGAAAATGAAAAGGAATATTTCATTAATAGGTCAAAAGGTTAAGAATTATCTCAATTCCTTTAGTCCACTTTGTCTGAAAGAAATCAATTTCAGTTATAATGGAGGCGTCTATAAGAGTCTCTCTGACATTTTGTTTATAGTTAAATAAATTAGAGATATGGAATATCGTTTTGAAATACCTAATATAGAGGCCCTTGAAGAGGTAGCTGAGAAGTTTGTCGACATCATGGGCGACTACACCATCTTTG
>JAFLTK010000193.1 GCA_022511505.1 Muribaculaceae bacterium | reverse complement strand
CAACAGTCGCGCCACTCTCGGCAGCCAAACCGCGCTTCATCGCCTCGGTGTCGTCACACTCGGCAAGCCTCTCAATGGGCTCTGCACCGGCAGTCAACGCGTTGATAATCAACGCCCTGTTGCTCATACTCTTGGACAGAGGCACAGCAAAACGCCCCTCCAAATAACCCTCGGGTGGAAAAATGCGATAATTCATATCGCAAATTTACTCAATCTTTGATTAATAGAAAAAAGATAGGAGAAAAATTGTATCTTTGCAGAGAAATGGAAAGCGAAAAACAAAATAAAACGAAATATAATCTCTACATAGATGAGTGTGGGGATCAAAACTTGGAGCATTACGACCCTAATTTCCCAATATTTACGCTTTGTGGCATATTAGTTCCGCTTAGAAACCTTAATGCCCTAGACAATGCTTTCAACAACTTAAAGTTGCAAATATTCGGGAATAAAGAGGTCGTTATCCATTCCGTGGACTTACGGAAATGGAAAGGAGACTTTAGCATTCTTCGAAACACCGAATTAAGAGAAAGATTTTTACAGGGTATAACAAATATACTACAACAACATGATGTCTATGTAATTGTTAGTTGTACTATTTTGAAAGAGCAATTAAACAAGTTTTGTGTCCGCGGAGAAGAAAATGATGTTTATGGCTTATCCTTGGCTTATCTTTTAGAGAGAAGCATTTTTAGTGTAGATAACAATGCCGAACCCAACCCCGATATTTCAGTCATAGTAGAAGAAAGAGGTAAAAAAGAAGATAAAAAACTCTTAAATTATTACAATGGATTAAGAAACAATGGTACAAAATGGGTTGATGCGGATAGGTTTCGTAATCGTATAAGCAGATTTAACTTTAAGGCAAAAAAGGATAACATTATCGGATTGCAGATAGCAGACCTCATAGCATACCCGATAACTATTCATTTGCTATATCCTGATAGGGAGAATCCGGCTTATGAAGCATTCAAACACAATATTTTTTCAGACAATGGAAGGCTTTTAGGTCAAAAAGTTTTACCGCATTAAAACATTTGGGCGGATTTTTCCGTTATTATTTTGTAGATTCAAATTTATTGATTAACTTTGCTCTACAAATATGGGTAGTTTCCCCACAAAGAAATACTTCGCTTGCGAAAGCAACGATTTTATGGATCGGAATTTCCGGTTGAAAGGGCAGTTGAAAAACTGCCCTTTTTTGTTTAGGACTCGGGAAAGCCGAGAGCAGAGAGGCGTTCAATTGTCAGCTTACGCGGAACACGTTACCGTGCTGGCCGCGGTAGAAATCATCAATAAACCAATCGTCGGCGAAGCGTTCGTAGTCAAAGTATATTTCAAGCGACCCCAACGCCCTTTCAAGGTCGTAGCACTCGTCGATGATGTGACGGGCGAAGTCTTCTTCGCTATTCCAATGGCCGATGAAATCGTCGAGTTCATCGAAGCGTTCCTATTAGACTTATATCAAATGAAAAATCCCGCGCGGCACTGAGCCGGGCGGGATTTTATCAGGGGTGATAGACAGGTTGCTCACATCGCCAAGCGATGTCCCTTCTATCTGAGTGATTTATTACTTCTGGAGATACTTCTTGCCGTTCTTGATTACATAACCACGGTAAGTGTCATCAACGCGCTGGCCGTAGATGTTGTAGACGGGAGCGTTGTCGTCGGTATCAAAGATAGTCACGCTTTCAACACCCGAAGCAATCTTGTAGTTGACCTTCATAACTAAACCAACTTCTTTACCTTTGTGGTCGAAAGTAAAGCTATTAGCCGGATTGATAGTGAACGAATTAACGTCAAGGTTGTCAACATTCTCTTTAGTAGCCTGGAACAGGGGTGATTCTTCCTGAGTATATTCAGTACCGGCAACTTCACTCCAATAAGAAGTGCCAAGGTCGGTACCGTTAACATAAGTGTAGAATGTAACACCTGTAGCAACATATTCAGCGGGCAGAGTCAGACGGAGTTGAGAGTCGCTGGCTGACTTCTTGAGAGCACGATACGTTTTACCATCAACAACAACATCAATGCCCTGACCAATGGTCTTTGAACCCAAGCACTCGAGAGTCCAACCTTCACCTACGCCAAGTTCAGAATCTTTAAATGATGTCTGAGTAACCTTTGTGGGGTTGTAGAGAATAGCAGTCAAGGTTTCTTCTTCAACTTCGTTGCCAACTACTGTCAGAGTGAATGAAGCGGTAGCGCCGGCAAACATTGAAGTCTCGGCAAGAGTAGCAGTGATAACGGTAGTACCGGCAGCGAGGATTTCAACGCCAAGATCACTGTTGATTGTGGCAACAGCCTCGTTGCTTGAAGTGAGCGTCAGCGCGCCGTCGCTCATACTTTCAACCTTGGGAAGGTCGTCAACGGTGTTCTTAGCCATGTCGTAAGTAAACTCGGTAACGGTCTCGCCGTTGACATACCAAGCGAGTTCAGGATCAGTCTTACCGACGGTGTAGACAGCCTCGGCAACATCGCTCTTCACGCCGTCTTTCTCAGCGTAAGCCTGGAAAGTAACAGTTGAACCAACCTTAGCGCTCCAGGGAATCATGCAGGCGTCTTCGGTATATTCTTCAAAGCCATATTCCTCGTAGGCGAGGTCCATCCAGTAGATAGTGGCGCCTTCCTCGGCAGAAATCTTGATGTACTGCATCGGAGTAACGGTAGCGCCGCTTGCGGGATCAAAGGTGGGAGCAGCAACAACACCGGGCTGGGGAGTTTCCTCACCGGCGGTGAACTTAACATAGTGGTAAACGAGAGCCTGTGAGCCGGAGATGTAAACGTCGCCGGCGGGAACTTCAACAGTACCGACTACGTTTTTCTTTTCATCGTATGCACCATCACTGCTGTTGTTGGGACGAGAAGCCCAGAACTCGGTCTGCTCGCCGTTGACAACGAGGTAACGGGGAGTTGCTGAAGAAGAAGCAGAAGAACCGGTATCGCTGAATTTAACCTCTACAGTACCGGGAACGGCAGCAACAAAGTGGAGAACACCATCCTGAGCGAAGTCTTTACCGACTCGGCGGGGATAGGTGCCCTGGAAAGCGAGAGACTCGGCCTTGAACTCGTCAGTGAAAGTGAGTTCTTCGATTTCAGAGTAAACAAACTCGATGTTCTTTTCGGGTTCACCAAAGTCAACACCGCCCGAAACGCCGGTTGAGAAATCCCAGTTAGCATCGGCTGCAACGGGAACGAGAACAGCGTGGTTAACGAGAGCCTTATAGTCAACGGTTACTTCCTTGGTGAAGTCACCGGCAGCGAGAACGAGAGTAGTCTGACCCTTAGCATTGTCGGTAGCGTTATAGGTCAGAGTAGCAGTGGTGGCGATAGCGCCATCAACGATAGCGGCATTGTCGAGAGCGACGCTCAGACCGGCTACCTCGGGAGTCAGAGTGGCGGTCAGAGTCGAAGCAACGAGGTTGGCACCGGTAACGGGAACTGCAACAGTTACAGCCTCGCCGGCAACGTATGATTTGATAGTAGCACCTTCGGCAGTTATAACGGGCTCGGTAACAGGCTCGGGACGCTCAATCTTAACGGCGGCAAAACCGGTACCTGAACCTTTGG
>JAFLTK010000192.1 GCA_022511505.1 Muribaculaceae bacterium | reverse complement strand
GTTGTAGGCAACCGGGATGAGTTCGGCGGGCGACTTAGAGAAGTAGTCGCCGGCGTTAACGTTGCCGGTGGACTTGTTCTCGGCATCGAGGAAGTCCTCGCAGGCGGTCAGAGACAGCGTGCAGATGGCTGCTAAACTGATATATTTAAATAATTTCATTGTGATTTCAAGTTTGATTGGTTAGTATTAGAACTTGATGCTTGCACCAATCTGGTAAGAAATTACGCTGGGACCGTCGTTCTTGACGCTTGCGCCTGCCCATTCGGGGTCGAAACCGCGATACTTGGTCCAAACGAAGGGATTGGTAACGGTGAAGTAGAGACGGAGGTTCTGGCAGCCCCAACCTTTGAGAAGGTTCTTGTGGAAGGTGTAGCCGAGGGTGATGTTCTTAACCTTGACGTAAGAACCATCGACAAACGCCTTAGCTTCGTCCCAGTAAGACTTCTGGAGACCGAGACCGTCGTTAGAGCCGGCATTGGGGAAGGGATAAGAACCGTAGTGGGTAGTGGTCTGGTAAACGGGGTTAACAAACATACCGTCGGCGGTCATGTAGTCGGCATCGATAAGAGTACCTGCGGGGATGTAGTAGTCGAAAGTCATCTTACCGCGACCACGGTCGTGATAGTCAAAGTAGTCAGAGTTCATGAACGGAGCATAAACCATGTTACCCTGGTTGAAGTAGAAGTTGAAGCCAAAGTCAATCATACCGCCATTCTTGGGGAGACGATAGGTGAGGCTTGAAGTGATACCGCCTGTCCAGTCGGGGTCACCGTTGTAGATGAACTTATCTTCTTCGTTGATGATACCGTCACCATTCTGGTCAACTACGTAGGGCATACCTTCGCTGAGGCCGTAAACGCCATAGTAGTAGTCACACTCGCGAACGGTAGTGCCGGGGGTAAAGCCTGCTGCAACGGCTGCGTCGTTGTTGGGGACAGTCATGTTGCGGTCGCTGACGATGCCGCCGTTCTTGTAGCCGTAGAGGGCGCTGTAGGGCTGGCCTACGAAGAGTGAACCGGTTGTGCCGTTGATAAGAGCGTCGCTCTCGCCGTTGATTTCACGAACGGTGTTCTTGTTGTGGGCGAAAGTGAAGGTGGTCTGCCATTCCCAGTCGCGGGTAACGATGTTCATAGTGGTCAAAGAAACCTCGACACCGACGTTGCGCACCTTACCGACGTTGGTAGTCATAGAGCCACCACCCGATACGTAAGGAAGTTTAACGCTGTAGAGAAGGTCCTTAGAGTTCTTGGTATAGAAGTCAACTGTACCGAAGATGCGGTTGTTGATGAAACCGAAGTCGAGACCGACGTTGAACTCGCGAGAAGTTTCCCAAGAGAGGTTAGCGTCGATAACGCCACCGGGATAGAGACCTGCGAGATAGCTGTTGCCGAAGGGATAGTAAACACCACCGTTGATGCCTACCATGTAGCTGTAGCCACCTACACCCTTGTTGTTACCGGTAACACCATATGCGAGACGGAGCTTGAGGTTGCTGAGCCAGTCAACGTCGCGGAGGAAGGCTTCCTCGTTGGCGCGCCAAGCGAAAGCGGCCGAGGGGAACGAACCCCAGCGGTGACCGCGGGCAAACTTAGAAGAACCATCCCAACGGATAGTGGCGGTCAACATGTAGCGGCTCATAAAGCTATAGTTGGCACGGAGGGCGAAAGAGGTCATTGAGTTTTCGCTGTAGGTAGTACCTGTACCGCTCTGGCTTGTGCTGCCCGAGCCCTTGATAGAGGTAGTACCGGCGCTGATTGTACCGGAACCGAGGTTCCACCAGTCGGTACCCTCGAGAACGCCTGTGGCCATGATGTCGCTCTTTTCGTTGTAGCCGCTCTCCATTGAGAACAGACCCATCACGTTAAGAGAGTGGTTGCGACCGAAGTCTTTCTGCCAGTTGATGACGTTGTCCCAAATCCAAGAGAGACCGGTTGACTGAGCGTAGGTTGCCGAAGCGGCTTCATCGGGGTTCTTATCGTTGTAGGTAAGACCGGTTGCGGGGTTGACATAACCGGTGTAGGCACCATAACGACCGTGGTTGAAAGTGGGCGAGAAAGTAGACTTCACAAAGAGTCCCTTGATGATGTCGAGCTGGAGGTACATGTTACCGATAGCGCGATAGTTCTTTGAACGACGCTGTGAGTTCTTCAACTGGTCGAGCGGGCTGATGAAGTCAGAGAACTGGTTGCCGTTGGTTCCGAAAGTAGTTGCGTTGCCGGGGAAGTGGTTGATAGAACCATCCTCGTTGTAGGGACGGAAGAACGAGCAAACGCGATAGGCCTGGCCGATAGCATCGTCATCGGCATATTCCTGCTCGCGGTAAGAGAGGTTGAAGTTGAAACCGGCGCTGATAACCGAGTTGATGCGGGCGTCAACTGAACCCTTCATGTTGTACATCTTGTTGGCATCGCCTACATAGATACCGGTTTCAGAGTTGAGACCAACGCCAAAGTGGTAGTTAACCTTGTCGCTTGAGCCGCTGACACCGATATAGTGGTTCTGCTGGTGACCGTTCTGGGTCACGAGGCTGGGCCAATCATAGTACTCGTTGTTGGCAAGGAGTTCCTTGAGGGCAAACTCTGACTTGATGTCGCCGTTGTCTCGCTGGAGGAGGGCCTGGCCGAAGAGGGTCGGAGTAGCGATAGAGTAAACGTTCTGAGGACCGTAGATACCGCCGACAGGTTCGTGGAACTTGAGGAAGCGGTAGTTGTAGGCTGCGCGACCCATGGCGAAGTCCGGCATGCGGGTAACGTGGTTGATACCATAGTAACCGTCATAGGTAATGGTAGCCTTGGTGTCCTTGTTGACGTTCAGACCGCCCTTGGTGGTAACCATAACGACACCGGCAGTTGCACGAGAACCGTAGATAGCGGTTGAAGATGCGTCCTTAAGAATGTCGATACGCTCGATGTCCTGAGGGTTGAGGAAGTCGATGTCGTCACACATAACACCGTCGACAACATAAAGAGGAGTTGTTGACGAGTTGATTGACGACTTACCGCGGATTTCGATTGACATACCGCCGTTGGAACGACCGGTAGACTTAGAAATGTTCACACCGGGAGTGGTACCCTGAAGGTTCTCGAGAACCGAGGGTGCACCCTTGGCGTTAAGAGCGTCGGTACCTACCGAAGAAACAGAACCGGTAAGGTCGCTCTTCTTCATTGTACCGTAACCGACAACGACAACCTCGTCGAGAAGCTCAGAGTCTTCTTCGAGAGTGATGTCAAAGTGGGTCTTGCCATCAATGTTTGTTGTAAAGGGCTTGCAACCGATGTAGGTTACAGAAAGTTTGCCCTTGGGGTCAACATTATTAAGAGTGAAGTTACCGTCAAGGTCGGTAGCGGTAGCCTGAGAGGTACCAACGACGAGGACAGTCGCACCCATAAGCGGCTCGCCGGTCGCATCGTTGACGGTACCGGTGACGGTAATCGTCTGAGCGAGGGCCGGGAACTGCAAACAAAGCACTGCAATCAGCAGCATGGCTCCCCGCAGGATAGCAGGGGAGAATCGAGGCAGACGCCTGCGATTTCGACTTGTAAACAGGTCTTTCATGATTTTTAAAGTTAAATTT
>JAFLTK010000191.1 GCA_022511505.1 Muribaculaceae bacterium | reverse complement strand
AACCCCACCGTGGTTCTCGTCATCCAGTCATGCTCGTCAATGACCGTCAACTGGGCGCAAGAGAATGTTCCCGCCATCATCGAGGCATGGTATGACGGCCAGGCACAGGGCCGCGCCATCGCCGACGTGCTATATGGCGACTTCAACCCCTCAGGACACCTGACATCGACCTGGTACAGTTCGCTTTCGGCCCTTCCCTCGGGCATGATGAACTATGACATCCGCAGTGCCGGCTATACCTATATGTATCACAAGGGTACGCCCCTCTATCCGTTTGGGCATGGATTGAGTTACACGACGTTTGAATATGCCGACCTCGCCGTCTCGTCGTCTCGCCTCGACAAGGACGCCACCATCGACGTTACCGCCACCGTCACCAATACCGGCAAGCGTGCCGGCGCCGACGTCGTTCAGCTCTACGCCCGTTGCAACTCGGCCATCGAGCGCCCGCAGATGCAGCTCGTCGGTTTTGCCCGCGTCGAACTCGAACCCGGCGAGTCGACAACCGTCACTATCCCCCTCAGACATGACCAACTGACCTATTTCAACACCGATACACAGACGTTTGACGTCGAGGATGGCACGGTAGAACTGATGCTTGCCGCCTCGGCCGGCGACGTGCGCCAACGCACCAACATCACTACCGAGGGCGCCGTTGTAAAATACACCTACAAGTCAGACCCCGCCTCGGTTCAGCAAATCGAGACCGATGCCGCTGCCACCGCCGACGGAGCCATCTTTGACCTCACCGGCCGTCGCCTGGGCACGTCGCTCGACGCTCTTGCCCCCGGCTACTACATCATCGGCGGACGCGTAATCCGCAAATAGTCAATCGATACCCCTTTTTACAAAAGCGGAGAGCCCACGCCCGGGCCCTCCGCTTTATTCTTAACTGCACTATTTTGCAGATTTTGACGTTCGGAACTGCACTATTTTGCAGATTTTGGTGCTCTTAACTGCACTATTTTACAGATTTTGACGGTCTAAACTGCACTATTTTACAGATTTTGGCGTTCTTAACTGCACTATTTTGCAGATTTTGGCGGTCTAAACTGCACTATTTTACAGATTTTGGTGCTCTGAACTGCTAGGGGATGTTGATGAGTTTGTGGGTTTGGAGGGAGAGGCGCCACCAGGGGTGGGCGAGGATATAGTCGACGGTGGCGGCGATGTTGAGGCCTGAGCAGGGCTGTAGGTAGAGGTGGTTGGCGGGATGGCGGTCGGCGATGGCCTCGACGTCTCGGTCGGTGTAGACGATTTTGAGTTCGTCGATGCGCGTGATGACGGTTTCGGCGTCGGGTTTTGGGGAGCATGTGACCCAGTCGACGGCGGCGGGTAGGGGAGTGGTGCCGTTGGTTTCGACCTGAATGTACCAGCCGCGGGAGTGGAGGAGGTCAACGAGGGTGTCGTCGAGTTGGAGGGCGGGTTCGCCGCCGGTGACGACGAGGTGGCGCGAGGGGTGGAGGTCGATGGCGTCGGCGATTTCGAGGGCAGTCATCGGGCGCGAAGCCGAGTGGTCGGTGTCGCAGAAGTCGCAGCGCAGGTTACACCCTGAAAATCGCAGGAACACGGCCGGCGTCCCGGTGTAGTAGCCCTCGCCTTGCAGGGAGTAAAATATCTCATTTACAGCATATTGCTTCATAGCGCAAAAAGATGGTGCTTAATCCTCATCATAGACGGCGATGTTACCCTCGCTCTCGCGAATCTCGACGCGATAGCAGGTGTCGATGTTGTCACAAATCCAGCGGGCGATGTTTTCGGCCGTGGGGTTGAAGTCAAAAACTTCGTTGAGGTTGCGATGGTCGAGGGCGTCGGTGATAAATCGCTTGATGGATGAGAAGTCGACCACCATGCCGTCGGCGTTCAGTTCGCGCGCGCGGCAGTTGACGGTGATTATCCAGTTGTGGCCGTGAAGGTTGGTGCATTTGCTGTCGTAGGAGAGGCGGAGGGAGTGGGCGCCCGATACTTCGATTCGTTTGGTGACGTAGTACATCTTGGTGTTGTTGATGTTGTTGATGTTGTTGATGTTGTTGTTGACGTCAGTAAAAACAATAACAACATCAACAACAGAATTAATTATCCTTTTTTTGCTTGATGTCGGTGGGGTGGTGGCGGGTGGTGTCGACGGGAGTGAGGCCGAGCGCGGGGGCGACGGTCGAGAGCATGTAGTCGAAGTTCTCGTCATAGTCGGCGCTGACGATACACGCCAGATATGCTTCTTTGAGCCGTCCGGAAACCTCTTTGAGGATTGGGCCGTCCTGTAGGCCGAATACTCGCTTTATAACGAGGCCGTTGACGGGGGGCTTGTAGTTGCGCACCTCGTCGCGTGCCTTGAGTTCATCGATTTTGCAGCGCACAATCTCGAGGTTAGCCAGACAGCGCTCAACCTTGGCGGGGTTGCGCGAGGTAACATCGGCCTTGCAGAGAGTCAGCAAGTCGCTGAGCATCTCGTCGCTGCCGGCGTCGGTCGAGAGGCGACGGATGGCTGAGTCGGTGACGATATCCTCGACGAGGGCGACGGGACGCATGTGGAGTTCGACAAGGGCCTGCACTTTCTTCATGTTGGCGTTGAGCGGCAGCCGCAGGCGGCGGAAAATCTGGGGCACCATCTTGGCGCCGATAAAGTTGTGGTTGTGGAAGGTCCAGCCGTGGGCGTCGTCCCATTTTTTTGTAACGGGCTTGGCGATGTCGTGGAGCAGGGCGCCCCAACGCAGCCAGAGGTCGGTGCTGTCGGCGGCGACCTTGTCGAGCACCTGCATGGTGTGGTCAAAATTCTCCTTGTGGGCTCGTCCGTTGACGGTGTCGACGCCATAAAGACGCTCGACCTCGGGAAGAATGACGCCAAGCACGCCCGTTTCGAGCATCAGCCACCAGCCGCGCGAGGGCCGGGCAGTGAGCATGATTTTGTTGAGTTCTTCCTGAATGCGCTCGGCCGAGAGGGTCGCGACAAGGGCGTGGTTACGGTGGATGGATTCAAGGGTCGAGGGGTGGATGTCAAAGTCGAGCCGGCAGGCAAAGCGGATGGCGCGGAGCATGCGCAGGGGGTCCTCGGTGAACGCGCGGTCGGGGTCCTCGGGTGTGCGGATGGTGCGCGTTTGCAGGTCGTCGAGTCCGCCATAGAGGTCGACGAGTGTGCCAAAGTTGTCGGGGGTGATGGATATTGCCATCGCGTTGATGGTGAAGTCGCGGCGGGCGATGTCCTCCTCAAAGGTTGCGGCGACGGTCTCGGGCTTGCGGGAGCCGGCGCGGTAGGACTCGCGGCGTGCGCCGACAAACTCGAGGTCAATATCGCCACGCTTGATTTTGGCGGTTCCAAAAGCCTTGAATACCTTTGGTTGCACCTTGCGGCCAAGGCGGCCGGCGACGCGCTCGGCAAGGTCGATGCCACTGCCAACGGTTGTCACGTCGATATCCTTGCTCGGCCGGTCAAGCAACAGGTCGCGGACATATCCGCCGACGACATGGCACGACTGCCCCAACTCGGCGGCAGCCTCGCCGACGAGGTGTAGAATCGGAGTATCGACCTTGGCGCGTATTGCTGATAAATCCATCTTGTTGTTGATGTTGTTGGTGTTGTTGGTGTTG
>JAFLTK010000190.1 GCA_022511505.1 Muribaculaceae bacterium | reverse complement strand
GGGCCACGGCAATCTTGCCCACCGTGCCCTCAAGCGCATGTTCCCCGACGATTTCCCCTACGTTTGCCGCATTGTCAGCGACATCCTCGAGTCGAACGGCTCGTCGTCGATGGCAACCGTCTGTGCCGGCACCCTGTCGTTGCTCGACGCCGGCGTCAAGATGAAGCGTCCCGTTGCCGGTATCGCCATGGGTCTGATTACCGACAATCAGAAGTATGCCGTTCTGAGCGACATTCTCGGCGATGAGGACCACCTCGGCGACATGGACTTCAAGGTTACAGGTACTCGCAATGGTATCACTGCCACCCAGATGGATATCAAGGTCGACGGTCTCAGTTATGAAATCCTCGAGCGCGCCCTCAACCAGGCACGCGACGGCCGCCTCCACATCCTCGACATCATCGAGAAGACCATTCCCGCTCCCCGCGAGGACTACAAGCCCCACGTGCCACGCATCGTCACCATGCTCATCCCCAAAGAACTCATCGGTGCCGTCATTGGCCCGGGCGGAAAGATTATCCAAGGCATTCAGGAAGCCAGCGGCGCGACCGTCTCTATCGACGAAATCGCCGAGGGCGGTTACATCGAGGTTGCCGCGGCCAACAAGGACTCGATCGACAAGGCTATGGAAATGATCAACGCCATCGTCGAGCTCCCCGAGGAAGGCAAGGTCTACAAAGGCACCGTCCAGTCGATTCTCGACTTTGGCGCGTTTGTCCAGTTTATGCCCAACCGCGACGGCCTTCTCCACATCAGCGAAATCTCGTGGGAACGCCTCGAGAACATGGAAGCATCAGGCCTCAAAGAAGGCGACGAGGTCGAGGTCAAACTTATCGAGATTGACAAGAAGACCGGCAAATACCGCCTGTCGATGCGTGCGCTCCAGCCCAAACCCGAAGGATGGACCGAGCGCGCTCCCCGCGCCGACCGTCCGCGCCGCGAAGGTGGCGACCGTCCCCGTCGCGACCGTGGTGACCGTCCCCGTCGCGAAGGCGGCGACCGCGGTCCGCGCCGTCCCCGCAACTAACCCCGTCCCATCATCCCGCTAAATACAACGGTCCCGCGACATCTCCACCACGTCGCGGGACCTTAATTTTTACTACCATTTACAAAAAAATAGAAGTGCACTTCTTCACAGAAGCACACCTCCCTCATAACCAAAATTCAAGTATATAAAGTTATTGTCTAACAATTGGCCTAAAAAACAAATGCGTAATCCATTACTTCGGGGCTCGGGGAACGTTGCCTCCCTCGGGGCGAGGTGCGGCAACTGAGCCCCAGCTCGAGTCGATGCGCCGGGGGAGAGAGTTTACCGACCGGCAGCAACCGGCGGCGGGCGCCATCAACTTTTAGTAATGCAAAATTACTATCTTTCACTATAAAGTGCAACAGCTTGACACTTATAATTTGTTAAATTCAGCGGGTGTTTCATTTAAAATTCGTGAATAAATCAATCGCAAAATAACACATTAACACTTTTCAATAGAGATTTGGCAAAAAAGTCTGTAAAATTGAAAAAAGTCGTATCTTTGTAAACTCCAAATTTAGCCCCCATGATAAAGACACCATTGATAGGAATGAGCCTCGAGAAACTGCGCATCGTTGCTGCCGAGGTCGGGTTGCCCCGCTTTGCCGCCGGGCAAATTTCGCGTCGCCTATATGTCAACCGAGCCGTCACCATCGACGAGATGACCGAACTCTCCAAGGCAGGACGCGAAAAACTCAGCGAGCGTTATGACGTCGGTCGACACGCCCCTATCGCCGAGGCCGTCAGCACCGACGGCACCGCCAAATACCTCTTCAAAGGGGTCGGCGGCCGCGACATCGAGAGCGTCTACATCCCTGACCGTGACCGCGCCACCATTTGCGTCTCCTCCCAGGCCGGATGCCGCATGAACTGCCTATTCTGCATCACCGGGCGCCAAGGTTTCCACGGCAACCTATCGACGGCCGACATCATCAACCAGGTCCTGTCTATTCCACAAAGCGACAAACTGACCAACCTCGTTTTCATGGGCATGGGCGAACCGCTCGACAACCTCGACGCCGTCATGGATGCCATCGAGATACTGACCGCGCCGTGGGGTCTCGCGTGGAGCCCCAAGCGCATTACCGTTTCGACCATCGGCAAACTCGACAATCTCGAGCGACTGCTCGACCAAACACGCGTCCACATCGCCATCAGCGTCCACTCGCCGTTCCCCGACGAGCGCGCCGCCCTGATGCCCGTAGAGCGCGCCTACCCCATTGCCCGCGTCATCGAGATGATGCGCCATCGCGACTTCGCCCACCAGCGGCGACTCTCGATTGAATACATTATGTGGCGCGACCGCAACGACGACCTGCGCCACGCCGACGCCCTCGCCCGCCTCCTCCGCGGAACCGACTGCCGCGTCAACCTCATCCGCTTCCACGCTTTCGACGGCTTTGACGGACGTCCCGCCACAACCGCCACCATGGAACGCTTCCGCGACCGCCTCAACGAGCTCGGCATCACCGCCACCATCCGCGCCTCACGCGGCGAAGACATCGACGCCGCCTGCGGCATGCTTGCCGGCCGCTCCCAATCCCCCAACCTCAACTAACCTCTCAGATTTTCCACTCAGTGAGTGGAAAATCTCCTCAACTTCTTTGTTGATGTTCAATAACAACAATAACAACACAAAAAACAATGACATTTATATCCGTATCCTGAAACCGCCCATGATGTTAAATCCGGGCATTTCATAACCGCGATTAATCATATATCGAGCGTCGGTTATGTTGTTCAAGCGCAGGAACAGGCTGAAATATTTGTTGACGTTGTATTCGGCCCGAAGATTCACCAAGGCATAATTTTGGTGCTTTATGGTTTCTGACACAAAAAGTCCACCTACACCCTTTAACTCGGCGCTTACGTTCAATGGTTTGATAATCTGCCAGTCAACTCCAAGAAAATATTGGTTTCTCGGTGCGCCGGTAAGATTGTCAAGAGAGGTATGAAGCCAAGAATAAGATGCCGAAATATTAAGGTTATCGAGAGGCTGGCTTGAAGCGCTGATTTCTATACCTTTGTTGATAAATTTCCCGGTGTTTTGGTTTTTCATATCCACAACTTGGATAATGTTTGACCCTTTGCTATAATAGCCGGTAATATCAAAGCGGAAATATCGAGAGAATCGCTTGCCAACCGACAATTCATAGTTCCACATATCTTCGGGCTTGAGGTCGGGATTTGCCATTCGATAGAGGTATAAATCCTTGAATGAGGGATTGCGATAACCATTGGAGGCTGAAAGTTTGATTGTCAGCAAATGTGCCGGATTTATAACGATGCCGCCTTGAGGCACTAACTTTGTTCCAAACATATTGCTGTTTGCCACTCGAAGTCCCGCCGATATGATAAATTGCTCTGAAAATAGCGATTGAGCAGCGGTGACGTATGGCGAATACTCTGTTATCCGCTTTCTGTCAATGGTGCTTATGGAGCCCGCGGTGTGTTGGTTTCCACCCGAGACAGGTATCTCGCCCGAATATGTGTTGAAATCAAAACCAACGGTAACGTCAGTGTTTGACTTAAAGGAGATGTTTTGATAAAGGAGAGCGCCAAAACGGTCATCGGTGCTGTGGAAATGGCGAGGGTCATCTATAAAATGATTGCCCCAACTGTAGT
>JAFLTK010000189.1 GCA_022511505.1 Muribaculaceae bacterium | reverse complement strand
TTCGGTGGCTGTCATCAAGCCCGATGAAATCGAGGCCGGTCTGGCCGTGTCGACCCAGGACCTCCTGGTCGGCGCAAGCCCCGGTGTTGTTGTAACAACCAACGGTGGTAACCCTACCGGCGGCGCAACTATCCGCATCCGTGGCGGCTCCTCGCTCTCGGCATCCAATGACCCGCTGATTGTCATCGACGGTGTGCCTCAGACCAATCAGGCCAACGGCGGCGGCATGAGCGCGCTGACAATGGTCAACCCGTCAAACATCGAGTCGATGACCATCCTCAAGGATGCCTCGGCAACCGCAATCTATGGTAGTCGCGCGTCAAACGGTGTCATCATCATCACCACCAAGAAGGGCAAAAGCGGCAAGCCGCAGGTTAACTTCTCGGCCAACTTCACCGTCAACACTGCCCGCAAGAAACTCAACATGCTGACCGGCGAAGAGTTTGCCGACGTTATCACCAACCGCCTCGCCACCGAGGGCGCCATCGCCCAACTTGGCTACAACGGCACTATCCATAACACCGACTGGCAGAACGAAGTGCTCAGAACATCGTTCTCCCACGACTACAACCTCTCGGTAGGCGGCAAGGCCGGTTTCCTGCCCTATCGCGTAAGCGCCGCCTATATCAACAACGAGGGTATCCTGAAAACCTCGTCGATGCAGCGCGCAACCGCCACCGTCAACCTCTCGCCCAAGTTCTTTAACGACCACCTGAGCGTCAACGCCAACGTATCGGGCACCTACGCTCGCACCGGCAACGCCGACGAAGGTGCCATCGGCGCCGCTCTTGCAAGCGACCCCACCAAGCCCGTCTACAGCAACATCCCCATGGCAGGTAACACCGGCCTGATGCTCTACAACGGCTACTATAACTACTGCCCGGGCGGAACATTTGACCTCAACGGTACACGCAACCCGGTTTCTCTGCTCAACGAGCGCGACCAGCACAACAACACATGGTCATCGAGCGGCAACATCCAACTCGACTATGCCCTCCATTTCCTCCCCGAACTCCACTTCAACCTCAACCTCGGTTATCAGGTATCGAAAAACGACCAGACCACTCTCCAGGCTGCCAACTCGCTCGCATCATGGACCAACGACGGCCTGATGGCCAACGCCGCCATGGGCGCCGCAACCCGCGGCACTTGGCACGAGGTTCAGCAGAACTCGCTTCTCGATTTCTATGCCAACTATAAGAAAGACTTTGAGCAAATCAAGTCGAGCCTCGACGTCATGGCCGGTTACTCTTGGCAGCGTTTCAGCTACTTTGGTCGCTCCCAGAACTATGTCAACTCTCTCGGCTATGTCACCGCCGACGGCACCCCCGGCTTCTCTTACAACGACGGCACCTACTTCATGAACCAGTCGACAACCGACGCCGTCGGTCAAGTTGTCGGTAACGCCGCCATGAAACAATGGGCAGCCCCGTTGCAACTCATCTCGTTCTTTGGCCGCATCAATTACATCTTTGACGACACCTATCTGTTGACATTCACCCTGCGCGACGATGCAACATCACGCTTCTCAAAGAGCTCGCGCTGGGGTCTGTTCCCCTCGGTAGCTCTCGGCTGGAAGATTAGCAACCTCGAGGTGTTCCGCGACAGCAATGTCCTCGACGAGTGGAAACTGCGTCTGGGCTGGGGTGAAACCGGTCAGCAGGACGTTGGCGGTTACTTCCCCTATCTTGCAACCTACACAACCTCTACATCGAGCAACTTCCAGTATCCCGGCTACAACGGCGGCTGGACCAGCCCGCTCTACCCCAACTCCTACGACTCCAACATCAAGTGGGAAACAACGACCACATGGAACGTAGGTTTTGACTGGGCATTCCTCAACAACCGCATCACCGCCGCCCTCGACTGGTATCTGCGCGACACTCGCGACCTGCTCGCCAATGTCCCCACCAAGGGCGCCAACACTTCAGACTATGCGCTGACCAACATCGGCAAACTCCGCAACCAAGGTATCGAGTTCAGCATCACCGCCCGTCCCGTCGTGACCCGTCAAGTGACATGGACAACATCGGCCAACGTTGCCTGGAACCGCAATAAGATTACCTCGCTTAACGACGGCAAGCCCATGCCCGCCCGCGGCGTTCCCGGCAAGATTGGCACCAACCTCCAGTATTTCATCGAGGGCGACGCTGCCTTCACCTACATGGTCTACCAGCAGGTATATGACGCCGACGGCAACCCCATCGAGGGCCAGTATGTCGACCAGAACGCCGACGGCAAAATCGACGACGATGACCTGATTAAATTCCACTCGCCCGAGCCCAAGGTTACTATCACATGGGGTAACAGTGTCAACTTTGGCAACTGGGACTTTGGCATCAACCTGCGCGCATCGCTCGGCAACTGGGTTTACAACGCTCCGCGCCGTGACCGCACAATCCTCGGCACCGCCGACCAGTATGGTCTCCACAACCTGCTCGCCAACGAGTTCTATTTCCAGTCGACCAACGACCAGCTCCCCCTGAGCGACTACTTTATTGAAAACGCGTCGTTTATCCGCTGTGAAAACATCACCGTCGGCTACACGTTCAACAATCTGATCCACGACCAACTGCGCCTGCGTCTCTTTGGCGCCTGCCAGAACCCGTTTGTAATCACCAAATACAAAGGTATCGACCCCGAAGTGTTTGACGGCCTTGACAACAACGTCTATCCGCGTCCCGTTTCGTTCACCCTCGGTCTGATTGCTACCTTCTAAATTCAATTTCTGTTAAATTTACATTCCCCAAATTGACAATTATGAAATTCAACAAAATATTGACCTTGGCGGGTATCGCAGCGATGTCACTGTCATTGGGTTCATGTCTTGGCGACCTCGACCTGATGCCAACCGACCCGAGTTCGCAGACGCCCGATAAGTTTGCCGACGACCCCCAGCACTACATGCAGCAGGTCATCGCCGACGTCTATTTCCAGTATGCCACCTACGGTGTCAACGGCAACAACACCCTCCAGTCGATGGACGGCGGTATGTCGACCTTCCAGCGCGCCCTGTTCATCCTCGAGGAAATACCTACCGACGAGGCCAACTGGCTCCCCACCGGCGACGCCGTTGACCCCAACTTCCAATATGGCATCGTGCCTACCAACAACACCGCCGTCATGGGTACCTACTCGCGCCTGATGACCAACGTCTCTATCTGCAACCAGTTTATTCAGACCGACTTTGGCTGCAAGACCGCTGAAGACCTGGCGATGTTTGACGAGTTCTGCCGCCAGGCCCGCATCATGCGCGACGCTACCTACTTCTATCTGATTGACAACTTTGGCAATGTGCCCTGGGCCGACGAGTCGGTAACAATGGGCTCGGTCGCTCCCCAGTTGAGCACCAACTATGCCGAGGGCCGTCGCCTCGTCTTTGACCGCGTCACCGAGGACCTCGAGGAAATCGTTGCATGGTACAAAGAGAACGACCCCAACAATCGTCCCCCCTACGGTTACGCCGGTCTCGACCTCGCCGAGGCTATGCTCGTCAAGTTCTATCTCAACGCCGAGGTTTACACCGGCACCGCCCGCTGGACCGACTGCTACAACCACGCCGAGGCCGTTATCGCCCGTCTTGGCAAAGGCGGTTTCAACAACACAGGTCTGACCAAAGGCTACCACCAGAACTTTGGCTACAACAACAACGACTTTGCTATTGGCGGCGCCTCTGACGTCAACGAGATTATCTGG
>JAFLTK010000141.1 GCA_022511505.1 Muribaculaceae bacterium | reverse complement strand
TAACCGCCTTGTGGCTACCGATGTGACGACGGCCGACGCCGACACCTTGCTCGCTCTGCTCGAGAAAAGCGTCGAGATTAAACGACAAATCGTTGCGGCCGACCCTACCGAAAAAGGAATACGCCGTGCGCTAAACCTGGGCCACACAGCCGGGCATGCCATCGAGTCGCTGATGCTCAAGCGCGGCACGCCGATAGCCCACGGCCACGCCGTCGCCGCCGGGATGCTTGTCACGATGTTGCTCAGCCGCGACCGCCTCGACTTCCCCCGCGACCTTATTTATCGCTATGTCGGCTTTTTCAAGGCGACATTTGGCGCTTCGATGATTGAGTGCAAGGACTATGACGAGTTGCTGGCACTGATGGGCCACGACAAGAAAAACGTGGTTGCCGGCGAGGTCAGTTTCACCCTGTTGCGACGACCCGGCGAGCCGGTTATCGACGTCGTTGTCCCAAGGGCTGAGATTGTCGCCGCCCTCGATATGTTTCAAGACTTGATAGGATAACGAGATGCTGTTCAACACCTTAGAATTTGCAATATTTCTGCCGATAGTGTTTGGCGTCTACTGGGCGCTGGCCTCGCGGCTGAGATTGCAAAATCTATGGGTTGTCGCGGCGAGTTACTTGTTTTACGGCCTTTGGAACTGGCGATATCTGTTGCTGATATTGCTGACAACCGCGAGCAGTTTTGCAACCGGACGGCTGATGGATTGCGACGACTCGCCTAAGCGCAAAATCGCCTTGTGGGTCAACATCGCGGTCAATGTAGGCGTCCTGTTCACGTTCAAATATTTCAATTTCTTTGCCGAGAACTTCACTGTTTTGCTCAATGCGCTCGGGATGACGGCCGACGGCGTTACGCTCCGATTGGCGCTTCCCGTCGGCATCAGTTTTTACACTATTCAGGCGATTGGCTACAGTATCGACGTCTATTTCCGCCGCATCGAGCCGTGCCGGTCGTGGCTGCCTTTTTTTGCATTCATCAGTTTTTTCCCGCAACTTGTTGCCGGGCCTATCGAGCGCGCGGCCAATCTGTTGCCTCAGTTTGAAAGGCGTCGTCGTTTTGACTATGCCGAGGCGGTCGATGGCTGCCGGCGCATCCTCTGGGGACTGTTTAAGAAAGTCGTAGTGGCCGACTCATGTGCGGCTGCCGTCGACATCGTCTACAGTGACTTCTCTAACCTTGGCAGCACGGCCCTTGCTCTCGGCGCCGTCCTGTTCTCGTTTCAGATCTATGGCGATTTCTCGGGGTACAGTGACATCGCTATCGGCGTAGGTCGACTTTTCGGTATCAGGTTGAAGGACAACTTCCGCCTGCCATACTTTTCGCGGTCAATCAGGGAGTTCTGGGCGCGGTGGCACATCTCGCTGACCGGTTGGTTTCGCGACTATATTTATATTCCGCTCGGAGGCAACCGATGCGGCAAGTGGCGCCACGCCGGCAACACGGTCGGAGTATTCTTGCTGAGCGGCCTGTGGCACGGGGCAGCGTGGCCCTACGTTGCATGGGGTGCTTTACACGGATGGCTCTATATGCCCGGCATATTCGCCGGCAAGCGCGGCCGCCGTTACCGGGTTGACGGCCCTATTGCACCGGGGCGCCTGTTACCCCCGTTTAATGAGGCCGTTGCTATGACAGTGACCGCCGTCATTGTGGCTTTGGGGTGGGTTGTCTTCCGCTCGCCGTCGATGGCCGTGGCCGGGCAATATCTGGCGCGAATGTTCATTTTCACCGGCCCCGTGCTCCCCGTCTATGGCATCGAGGCCTCGGCGTGGTGTGTGGTCCTGCTTGTCATCGAGTGGATACAGCGCAACCGCCCCCACGTGTTTGACATCGACAACGTGCGCCCGGCCATCGCTCGCTACATCATCTATTGGGTGATGCTATATGTCATCCACACCCACAGTGTCAGCGACATCCAGTTCATCTATTTCCAATTCTAACCCCGCTAAAACACCCCACGATGAAAAAGTTCCTGTTGAAACTCGCTTTACTCGCGATGCCGGCCATCATCGTGGTGGCGCTGTATTTCATTCTCGACCCGCTTAAGGTTGTTCACCACTATGACGACTATCTCGACAGGGGCACATATTATATAAATGTAAATTACCCGATGGTCATGGTCGAGACGCTTGAAAATGCCGTCCGGGCCAACGACGGCGCCAAGCCCGACGCGTTTTTCCTCGGCGACTCGCGTTCGGTCAACTGGCGCTCGGCGCAGTGGGAGAAATATCTGCCCGAAGGCTCGCACGCGTTCCACCTTGACAGTTACAATGCCACGTTGCCGACAATCCTCGCCTCGCTTGACTATCTTGACCGCAACGGCTATGAGATCAACCACGCGCTGCTGACGTTAGACAACTTTGTGCTGGACCGGTCTTATATTGCCGAAGGATACCTGTTTACATTGCCGTCAAAACTCGGAGGCAGTTGGCATGGTTTTCACCTCGAGATGATGCATACCTACCTGGCGCCTTCATTCCTTGACTCCTATCTTAAATATCAAATTGACGGTCTTGAACCCGGCGACGATGTCGAGTGGTATAAACCCTCGACAATCTATCAGCACCCTGAAAACAACGAGTTGGACGAGGTTGTCGATGACCGCAAAATCGCCGAGGGCATCAATACCTTTCCCGCCAACAATCGCGAGGAGGCCCTCGTCAACCTCTCGAAGCCCCGCCAATGGCGGTCGCCGGTGTGGACCGCAGAGGGCGGCCTCATTTTGCGCAAAATCGCCGCTATACTTGAACGCCATGACACTGACTATCACATCGTTGTCCCCATGACCCTCCACGACTCGCTGACATCACCGGCCGATGTCGACTCACTCAAAGCCGTCTTCGGCCCGGAACGCGTGCACCGTCTGGATACCATTCCCGTCACGATCGACCTGTTCTATGACCTGAGACACTTCACCCCGGCGGGCGCCGACCTCATGATGCGTCGACTATACACCACGCCACGATAACCGTTACATCGTTCTCCGGGGCCGGTTGGGTCGAGGAGGTGTAGTTTAATTGAACCAATAGTCCATGCGGCTGTCGAGGAGCGTTTGGGCATCGGCAATTTGAGTAGCTAATGTAGCTTTCATAGCTTCAATAGCCTCTATTTGCTCAGCAAATTGCTGTTGCAAAGAAAGCGGAGGTATCGGCAATAGATATTGTTCCATACCTTTTTTTGTTAAATGCATCATTCCTATACCATGTAGGTCTTTTCTAAAAGATGATGTCATTTCATTTAAAAGCCATTTAAAGTATATTTTATTTATAATCTCTTGCTTGTATTCTACCTTCCATATATGGTAATGATAGATGACTCTCTCGGCTTCCCATATAAAAGCGCCAAATGATGCTGACCAAGCGAAAAGCAAATCGCCATTATTTAAGTACTTATCTTCATTCAGTTCCAAATCGGAATAATATATATCATTATTAGTAAAAAAATTCCCCACTCTAATAACTTTGTATTTTCCCGTATTAAGTAATTCATCTTGTTTATAGGCTCGTCCATTGATTAATTTAGCAATATCGCCGAGTTCCTTTACGGGCCAGCCTTTGGGGTTGGTGATCGGGTCGCCGAATGTTTCGTAGAAAAGTGTTTGGGCGAGACGGTCAAGGTCAGCAACTTGCTCGCGCAACGCCGCTATACCCTCATTTATAGTATCCAACTCGGCCACTATCTGCTCCTGTACCTCC
>JAFLTK010000140.1 GCA_022511505.1 Muribaculaceae bacterium | reverse complement strand
ACCAATTTGCCGCCCCACTCCATCGGAATCTCTTGAGTGTCACGGACGTTCATCTTGTACTCCTGATTGCCAAAGCGATAGGTATCGGGAGCGGGCATACCTTCGGTGTAGGGTTCGATGATGATGTGAACTTCGCCAAACTGGCCGGCACCGCCCGACTGTTTCTTGTGACGATAGTCGGCACGAGCAGCCTTGGTGATTGTTTCGCGATAGGGAATGCGGGGTTCCTCAAAGAGGATGGGGAGCTTGTCGTTGTTCTCGACACGCCATTTGAGAGTGCGAAGGTGGAACTCGCCCTGACCCGACAAGATGGTCTGCTTAAGTTCCTTTGACTGCTCAACGATCCAAGTGGGATCCTCCTCGTGCATGCGAGTAAGAATGCCGGCAAGTTTCTCGGCGTCGCTCTCGGTGACGGGGCGGATGGCGCGCTGATATTTGGGCGCGGGATATTTGATGAAGTCAAAGCGATAGTCACAGCCTTTCTCGTTGAGAGTGTTGCCGGTTCTGACATCTTTGAGTTTTACGGTAGCGCCTATGTCACCTGCGCAAAGTTTGTCGACGGCAGTCTTAACCGTAGAACCGCAGACACAGAAAATCTGAGCCAGACGCTCCTTTGAGCCGCGGTCAACGTTATCGAGGTCGGCACCAACCTTGAGCGTGCCACTCATAACCTTAAAATAGGAAACCTCGCCAATGTGGGGCTCAACAGTGGTCTTGAAAATGAATACCGAAACGGGACCATTGCTATCGGGCTTAACCACAACGCCGTCAACTGTCTCGGGAGCAGGCATTTCCTCAACAAAAGGAACAACGTTGCCAAGGAATTCCATCATGCGACGAACGCCCATGTCCTTGAGCGCGCTGACACAGAACACGGGATAAATTGAACGCTCGACAAGACCCTTGCGGATACCTTCGCGCATCTCGTCCTCGGTCAGGTGACCCTGGTCGAAGAATTTTTCCATCAAAGTCTCGTCGTTCTCGGCTGCTGCCTCAACGAGTTGTTGGTGGAGCTCTGTTGCCTTGTCAAGTTGGTCGGCGGGGATTTCCTCGATTGTGGGCTGGCCACCTTCGGGACCCCATGAATATTTCTTCATCAACAGGACGTCAATCATGGCGTTGAAGCCGGCACCCTCGTTCAGCGGATACTGGATGGGGATAACCTTCTTGCCAAAGTGCTCGCGCATCTGCTCGAGAGTGTTCTCATAGTCGGCCTTGTCGCCGTCGAGTTGGTTGATGGCAAAGATGACAGGCTTTTTGACCTGCTGGGTGGTACGGAAAATGTTCTGCGTACCAACCTCAACGCCATACTGCGCGTTAACCAGAATCACACCGGTGTCGGTTACATTGAGGGCGGTTATAGCATTACCAACAAAGTCATCGGCGCCCGGGCAGTCAATCATGTTCAACTTGCGGCCATTGAACTCACAGTAGAATACGGTCGAGAAAACCGAGTAGCCATACTCTTTTTCAACGGGGAAATAGTCACTGACAGTGTTTTTGCCGTCAACCGAGCCGCGACGTTTTATAACTCCACACTCATAGAGAAGCGCCTCTGTGAGTGTGGTTTTACCCGAGCCTTTGCCACCGAGCAAAGCGATGTTTTTGATTTCGTTAGTTTCGTAAAATTTCATGTCTTCAGGGTTAATTAGGATTGATTGATTAACAATCAATTTGGGTTAAGAAGAATCACAATTGAAAATATTTTTCAATTACGGCCGAAAAATAGTTAAAATTTTTCATTTAGCACCAATTCTTAAATATGTTATTAAACACATTTGATGTTTTTACCCCCATTTTGTATCATTTATAGCGTTTTTCACCAATAGAGCCTCATCATACAATACCCATTTCACATGGCGTAGACAATGATTTTAGAAAGTGTCAACAACATTCTTCTTGTAGTTTGGTTCCGGCTCTTGTATTACTGTTAAGCACTGTAAGTTATTATAGCAAATGCCACCTTAAAATAGGTGGCATTGAACAGCGGAAAGACAGGTACTAACACCTTTTCTTTCATAGGCTTTTATTATCTGCCATTCGTGTTTATTTAACGGATTTCCCATTTTATTTATTGTCATAGATTATCAAATAATTTCATCCAAAATCATTTTTTTGCCCCACTTTTTGCCCCACCCTCAGAAAGTGGGGCATTTTCATTTTCGGCAATCCTATCAAAGACAGTCATGGCGGTCGCCCTTGCCTTGTCTGCGATAGCGAGATACGGTTCCATCGTCTTGTAGTCGGAATGCCCGGTCCACTTCATTACAATGTTCGGCGGTACGCCCAGCATAATAGCGTTGCTGATAAATGTTCGCCGACCGCAATGTGTAGAAAGCAGTTCATATTTCTTATAAGTTCGGTCTATCCTTTCTGTTCCTTTGTAAAGGGTAATTGTGATAGGCGTATCAAGTTCGCATATCTTGCCTAACTCTTTCAGATAGTCATTCATCTTTTGATTGGTTATAACCGGCAAAGCCCTATTGCCCGGAAAATCAAAATCGGCATACTTTTCAAGGATAGCCCGTGAATATCGATTAAGTTCTATTCGCAAAGTGTCGTGGGTCTTTATCGTAGTGATTATAATCTCGGTGTCCGTAATGTTGGAACGCCTAAGATTATAAACATCTGAATATCGTAAAGAGGTAAAGCAACAAAAACAAAACACATCCCTGACGTGGGCAAGGTAGTTCTTTGTGCCGAAATCAAAGTTATACACTTTCATCAGTTCATCCCAATCAAGGAATATTACCGGCTTTTCAGCAGTCTTTAATTTGACTCGCTGGTTAAGAAAGGCGTTTGCATCACAATAGCCATGCTCCTGCGCCCACCGCATAAAGACCTTTACAAAGGCTATGTCGTTCTTGATTGTGGTATTTGCAAGCCCCTTTTCCTTTAAGTTGTCAAGCACAGTGCTGAAATGCTTGATAAGTAAATTCACGCCGCCATTAATGACATCATTAAGGGATAATGTTGGCGATATATTATAAAGGTGTTTTCGTATGGTTCGTGTTTTAACTAATGTGCCGCTACTCCACCGCCCGCTTGTAGTTCCGTCGCTTACAAATTCATCATAGATAGCGAAAAGCGGTCTATCTGCGACATCCTTGTTTGCTTCTTCGTAATCTTGTGGATTGACTATGCGGTTATATTCTTCCATAAATTCAGCCTTAGTCGGAATCACATCCCTTTCTTCAAACAAAAGAAAGATATGATTGACGAGTTGCTCCTGTTCATCAATGGCACGATTTATGGTGACCGCCGGTGTTCGGCTAATTCCGTGATATGACCTCGCCTTACATCGTTGCGAAGACGCATCCCAGTGAGTAGTCGCCGGATTGACACTATGATTTATGCTTAGGCGCACACGCTGGCTATTCCAAGTAACCGTACACCTAAGTCGCGCCGTTTGGTTCTTGCCGACACGATTTTCTTTGGCGACCTTCTTCTGTTCCGGGACAAAAGAAATGCTCCTCTTTATGCTTATCATCTACCCAATCCTTACACCTTGTTTAATTCGCTTGACTGAATATAGATATAGCCCAACACGCTGAAAACCCTACGCACCGAGTCTATGCCTATTTCAAAAGGCTCGTGAATTTGCCGACCGTCAGGATATGTGGCGGTATTTGATGAATAGAGGGCGATTGTATTATCATCTGCCCCTTTCTGAATACGCTTTACCAAGCAGAACTCATTTGTTTCTACAAGATAATTGCA
>JAFLTK010000139.1 GCA_022511505.1 Muribaculaceae bacterium | reverse complement strand
ACCTACAACACACAGACAACCTCTGCGGAGGACGGCAGAATGGTTGACGTGTTGAACCGCCTCGACGAGCGCCTTAACGAGCCTTTTGTTACCGTGAACACCGTGGTCGGGGACCTCGGCATCAAAAAGGCCCAGGATGACTACGCTAAACTGATGAGAAACAAATCCCCGAAAAGTAAACGCTAAGCAATGGTCTATAACCTTTAACCTTTAAACTTTAAACTAAAAACTTTAAACTTTCCAACCATGGAAATATATATCAACAAGCAACGTGCCGCTCTTAAAAAAGGAACAAGTTTTGAGTATATAGCGGAAAATAGGCTCTTTAGCGGTAGCGACGGCTACTCTATGGCTATAACATTTCCTCTGCGCGGTTGTAAGCAGAACCTTGATATCTTCGGCAATATCAACCGCGACGACGTGGCCGCCGGTAAGGTTATTTTCGATTGTGAGATTAGGGACCGCAGTTTCTACTTGTTTGGTTGTGTCACAATCACGGAAATCAACGACTCGGAGGTTAAGGTGCAGTTCCTCTCTGGTCGCTCGGAACAGAATTTTAATGCTTCTTTCGACGATTTATTCATCAATGAACTTGACCTCGGCGCTCCATCAGCGGTCAGCAAGGAGAAAATCGGCCCGATGGCGGCGTGGGTGCCTGACCTCGTTAACCCGGTTTGCGTGGCGCTTCCTTGGGTTAACGACCAATCGGGCAACATTCAGAACCTTGCTGACTTTAACGGCGGTGTTAACTACTCGTGGAACAAGGACACGACGGGGCTGTCTTGGCAACCTTATCTTATCTACATTACGCGCAAGATTTGTGAGGCTGTCGGTTATACGTGCGACCTGAGCGAGTGGCAGGATAATGAGGAATATCGTTACCTCCTTATCTGCAACACGCTCCCATTTGCATGGGAGATGCCGCAGTTCGCACGTGCTCTGCCTCATTGGACGGTGGCGGAGTTTTTCGAGAAGTTGGAGTTGTTTTTGGCCGGTGAGTTTACTATTGACCACAGGGGCCATCACATCAGTTTTGCTTTCACAAAACCGCTCTTGTCAAAACTCCCTGTGGTCGCGATTGACAAGGTCCTCGACGAGCACACGACGGAGGTGTCTGTCGAGGATGGCAAGTGTGAATACATCGAGACTAAGAATTTGGTTTATAAGGAGTGTGAACACGAGATGTGGAAGTTCTACTCTTGCGATTGGTTTGTCAAGGCGTGGAAGAATAGTGCGGTTCGCTATAATCTGCTTCGTGACCTTTTGAGCGAGAACAAGGCACTCGCCAAATGGGACGGCTCGAACAATCGCAACTCTGTTCGTAACCGTCTGCTCTATGCCGCCGATGTGGATGCTTATTTTGTGGTGCGCTCGCTGTCTAAGGTGCTTGTTCAGGAGAACACAGGTAACACTCCAAACAAATATAACTACAAGATGGAGCTGCGCCCCATCAATCTTTTTGGCGGTCGCATCGTCCGCGATGATGGTGATGCGGAGTGTGTGGAGATTGAGTTTGTACCGGCATGGGTGGATGAAACGGAAGATAAATATGGACGTGTCTTATTCTTGCCGTTCTCGGGTTACGACGAAAACGACTCTACCGAGTTAGGTGTCGGTCGAGGCCAAGACGCGGCCGAATACAAGAAACGGGTTGATGAAACACTCTATCAACCGCATGCTCTGCAAGCGCTTGAAGCGGGCGAGAAGGAGGCTAAGGCGGAGTATTACGACCGCATTTATATTGCGTGGTGGGATGGCGCTTTTGACCTCTCTACACTCGGTCAACTGCCGCATCCTTACGTCGAGGACCTTGAAATTCGCCAAGACTGGAGCAACTACCGATGGGTGCATTTCTCCATGCGGCTCAACGATAGGCGATACTCTGAGCATGATATAGACCCCAAACGGAAGTACTCGTTTAAGTTTCTTGCCAATGATATACCGAACCCGCGGGCTGTGTTTGTAATACATGGCAAGCGGTATATCTGCGAAAAAATAACCGCGACTTTCACGGAGAACGGAATGTCGCAGTTACTTTCAGGCTCTTTCTATCCTATCTTGGATGATTAGGCTGCTTGACGCTTAGGCGGTCTTCTTGGGGCGTCCGCGTTTCTTCTTCTCGGGTTCTGTTGTCGGTATCTTCAACAACCCGAGCTTTTCACATTCTTTCTTCGTCAGGCCAAAGAACTTGGGGGTCCCGGGCTCGACGACGACTTCGCCGTCTATCTTGCCGTACAATACCCAGTCTATGACTTTGCGGTTGGCGGCGTCTACGTTCTTGTGGCTATACTTGTGAATATAGCCGCGTGTTACTTTGTTGCCGTGCTCATGGCCCAAGCCGTCGGAGATTGTGCCATCGGCAATCTCGAGGTCGGCGGCTATCGAGGCCCATGTGTGACGGGCGTAGTAGGTGGTCAACTTGGGGAACAGGGGCTCGTATTCTTTCTTGCCGCCGCGTCCGCTCTTGGTGACAGGGCCTATCTTCTGAAGGGTCTTGTTCAACTTCCGACGGAAGAACTCGTGACTCGACCAATGCTCGAGCACGTTCAGAAGATAGTCGTCTCCGCGGTACTTCTTGATGATGGCCATTGCCTCGGGCTCAATTTTCATCGAGAAGAAATGGTTGGTCTTGGTGCGGTTGAACTCGAGGCGACCTTTTACGCGTCCGTTGTTGATTTGCTTGAGGTTGCACAGATCGATGTTGTTAATACCCATCAAATAGAACATCAACAGGAAGTAGTCGCGATACTTGACGGCGTGTTCTTCGCACTCGAAGAATATCAGCCGACGCAGTTCTTCGACGGTAATCGAACGGTCGGGGGTCACTTCGCTCTTTATCTTGAAGCGACGGAATGGATAGTGTGTGGTAACTCCGTCATCGATGGCATCGTTGAAGACGGTGCGCATGTTGCGATAGTGGATGTTGCGGGTGTTCTTGCCGGCGGTCTCGGCCATGAATGTGTCAAAGGCTTTGAGCCAATCGAGGGTGATGTCCTCGAATTTGAGTTTGTCCAACGGGATTTGTCCCTCGATGGCGGTGAAGGCTTCGAGACGCTTGCGGGTGTGGTCGTAGATGCGCTTGGAGCCGTCGTTCATTCGAGCGGCGTACTTGTCAAAGCGGTAAAGGAATAGGGTCTTGTCTTCCTTGGCTTGCTTCTTCTCGGGGTTGAGTTCAGTCAGGACACTTTCACGAATGTCAATGGCAGACATGCCTTTTAACATTCCCTCCTTGGTAAGCCACACAATGTGAGCATCTACTTTGGATTTCATCTCATTTAGATAAGATGAAATCACCAACTTCTCCGGATGATTCACAACTCGTCCATCAACCCATTGCTCGGGAAGTAGTTTAACATCGAGGGACATGTAGCAAGTTTTGTCTCCATGTCCGATTGCGATTTTCATCACTGCTGGATTCCCGGGCTTCAATCTGCGGCAATCCAAGTAAAATTTTGTTGACGCCATAGTAAAAAAGGGCGAGGGTCGTGCCTTAATTAATGACTTCTGCTCCGTTTTCGCGCCTTGCACATGGTAGAAATGTGCAAGGTAATGTGCAAGGTAAATTCAGCGAACGTGTGCAAAAATCGTCAAAAATGGGCATTAAACCTCTTTTTTTTAACTACTCTCGTCGGTTTGGCGAAAAATAAGATGTTGGCAATCGTTGCTTTTATGCTTGATTATCAACATCTTAACGTTGTGGTCCCACTTGGGCTTGAACCAAGGACTCCCTGATTATGAGTCAGGTGC
>JAFLTK010000138.1 GCA_022511505.1 Muribaculaceae bacterium | reverse complement strand
GTTGAAAATCGGGCGAATGATGGCGGCGATATCGACGGTGTCGCCAATGTTGGCGATGATTTCGGCCGCGGGCTTGTAGGCCATCGGCGACTCGTCGCGCGTGGTGTCTACAACGCTCTCTGAGTAGATGCCGGCCATCGATTGGCGGAAGTCGTCCATCGAGATAACCTCCATCGCACGCGAGCGGCTCAGCACGCGCCCGGCGCCGTGGGGTGCCGAGCAGTTCCAATCGGGGTTACCCTTGCCGATGGCTATCAGCGAACCGTCGCGCATGTTGAGCGGAATGATGCAACGCTCGCCGGCGGCTGCCGAGATGGACCCTTTGCGGATGAGGTTGTCGTCGCTGATGTAATTGTGGACCGACTCAAACTCATCTTCAACAGTCACGTCGCCAAAGAATTTAACGAGCAACTTGCCGATTAACCGACGGTTAAGCACCGCCCAGCGCTGACACAGTCGCATGTCATGGAGATACTGCTCTCGCACGTCGCCCTCGACGTAACAAAGGTCGCGGGGCAATCGCGGCTCGGCAATCTCGCGGGCCTTGCGGCGACGCTTGATTTCGGCCTGAATCTCGGCGCGGCGTCCCGTCGCCTTGTATTCCTCAATCATCTGCTTGATTGAGTCCTCAAAGTCGTCGGCCCCGTCGGTCAAATGGGTTATAGCACGAGCCTGGTAGATGTCGGCGACCTGTTTGCCCAGGTTGCGCGACCCCGTGTGGATGACGATGTAGACGTTACCCTCGTCGTCGCGGTCCAGCTCGATGAAATGGTTGCCGCCGCCCAGTGTTCCGATTGCTTTCTTGATGCGCTCGGTGTACTTCAACTCGCGATAGCAGTGGAGAGAGTTTAGCAGTTCTTTCGCCTGTCGATAAATATCCATCTCCTCGCCGACGAGTTGTTTGAAGCCATGCTTCTCCTCGCGGATGCCGTGGCCGCTCGGGACGTTGGCAAGGATGTATTGATGGAAGCCGTGGAAGTCGATATCCCCTATCTTGCCGAGTTTGATGACACGCATGCCACACCCGATATCGACCCCGACGATGTTGGGAATAACCTTGTCGCCGAGGTCACCGGTGAATCCGATGACACATCCCGCGCCGGCATGCACGTCGGGCATGATGCGAATCTTCTTGTCGGCAAAAACGTCGATTGAAAGCAGTTGCTTTATCTGCTCCAGAGCGGTGTCCTCAATATTGTCAGTGAAAATCTTCACATCGTGTCCTTCGATTGTTTTCATAATGCTTAGTCGTTTAAATTTTTTGCAAAGGAAAACATGAAGTGCGCAATCTTTTGGCGTAGTTGAAAAAATTTCATAATTTTGAGAAAATTTTTTTGAATCGGCACTAAAAATGGCTCAGAACAAGAACGCATTGATAAGATACCGCACCATTGACCGCTGCCTGCGCAACACCGGGCGCCGCTGGACGCTTGCCGACCTCGTCGAGGCATGCAGCGACGCGTTGTATGACCTCGAGGGGCGGGACGAGAACATCGGGACGCGAACCATTCAGCGCGATATAGAGATGATGCGGTCTGACAAACTCGGCTATGAAGCGCCAATTGAAGTCTATGACCGCAAATATTACCGCTACTCCGACCCCGAGTACTCCATAAGCAACCGCCGGTTGAAGGAAGGCGAAATTGACGTCCTCAACCGCGCGATTGACCTCCTGCGCCAGTTTGACGAGTTTGACCCGCTCCATGAGATGGCCGAGGTCGTCGGCCGCCTTCAGGACAAAGTTGCTACCGCCGAGAAACGTCGCAAGATAGTCGACTTTGACCACAACGCCCGTCTCCAAGGCCTCGGGTTTATGAAAACGCTATATGACATGACGGCATCGCGGACGGTAGTACAGATTGTATATCAATCATTTAAGGCACACTCGTCGTCGCTTCTGCTTGTCCACCCCCATCTGCTAAAGGAATACAACAACCGCTGGTTCTTGATTTGTACCCGCGACAACTCGGGCTACCTGGCCACACTTGCCCTCGACCGCATGGAGGCCGTCGAGCCACGGCCCGACGTTGCCTATCGCGACAACCCCGCGCTGACCGACGACTACTTTAACGACGTCATCGGCGTCACCAAACACACTCGCCTCTCCAAAGACACCGTCATCTTCACCGCACGCCCGGGCGATGCCGACTATATCCGCACCAAGCCCTTTCACCCCTATCAGCGCATCGCCGGCCGCAACTCCGACGGCTCAACGACCTTCGAGATTCCCGACATCATCATCAATCCCGAGTTGTGCCGTCTCCTCGTCAGTTTTGCCGACGGCATCACCGTCCTCAGCCCCGCGTCGCTCGCCGCCGAAGTCATGGAGGCCCACCGCCGCGCCTCCACCCTCTACACAACGTCCTCATATAATCAATAAAAATATAAAAAATGTTAATCACTTTGTGTAATAACTGTGATTTACTATCTTTGCAACATATCACCCTTAGGTGGAAAATACTAAGGCTCGCCCACCCACAAAAACAAGGTGGGCTTATTTTTTATGGAAAAACAACGAGTAATAGTCTACATTGACGGATTTAATTTCTATTACGGTCTAAAGAAAGAGGCCCGATGGAAAAAGTATTATTGGCTTGATATAGTCAAGCTATTTGGAATGTTTATGCGTCCTAATCAAGAACTTGTTGCAGTAAAGTACTTCTCGGCAATAGTTAATGATATTGACCAAAGTTTAAGACAGAGCGCGTTCTTTCAAGCAAATAAAGAGAATCCTAAATTCAAACTAATTCTTGGTAAATATCTAAAAAAAGAAATTACCTGTTTCAAGTGTGGCAACAGCATTCACACCCATGAAGAAAAAGAAACCGACGTTCGCATAGCGACACAGATTGTGGCAGACGCATATCAAAATAATTGTGATATTGCTATCGTTGTGTCTGCTGATAGCGACATGATTCCTGCTATAGAATTAGCAGTTGAGGCTGGTCATAAGGTTATCGTTTATTTCCCACCAAATCAATATTCAAGCAACCTTGCATCTATGGCATCTTGCAAGCCTGTTCAACTCAAGCAATATGAAACAAGATTTAAGCAGTGCATCTTTCCTGACATAGTACATCTGGCGATACCTGATTTTGATTTGAATATTCCGGCTAAGTGGAAAGCATTCCAATAAACAATTTTAGCACAATTCAACTATGTATTTTGATTCTTACATGAAAGATGATGGGGGTCTTTCTTGGCTACTGTCTTCTAACGAACGCATCGCGAGGCATAACGCTTATTTCACTGAATTAGAGAGACTTGCCGAAAACATCGATGACATTGAAGTGCAAACATCTTTTCAAACCGACCTCACTCCCGAAGATTTTGACTCGGGCTATGAATATATTTTTGAGCGCCTTCGCGAGTTAAGACATTTCGTAGTTTACGAAGACAAAGGCGATAACTATGATGAGTTAATTGATGGAATCTATGAGATTTATGATGAATTGAGCGACTTGAGAGATGACGCTCAAGATTATGATAATTACAACGAATTTGATGACGGCTACGATGACGATTTCGATGACGATGATGACGACTTTGTCAGTTATGATCTTGACGACTTTGACGACAGCGATTGGTAATTGAGCAACGCTCGTTGACTCCCATTACTCTGTAAAAATGATAGATTAAACATTGCGTAAATACGCTTGTGCAAAATTAGCGGATAAGGGTGGAGGAGATATTGTGGGTGTCTTTGGAGAAGCCGAGACCGATTTTGACGACTTGACGGCCGTCGGCAGCGA
>JAFLTK010000237.1 GCA_022511505.1 Muribaculaceae bacterium | reverse complement strand
TGTCCGCGGCGCGTCGGGTCGATACACTCCATTGCGGCATGGTCGGTCTTGACCAGGTCCTCGTGACGACCGCTGAGGCACACCCAGCGGAAAGGCCCGTAGCCATAATCAAACAGTTCCGGCCCCATGATGTCCTCGACGTATGACGGCCAGATGAAGCCCTCTTTGTCGTCGATACCGTTGCGCGAAATCTCCTTGACACCGGCGTCATAAATCGCTTTCATGAACGAGTTGCCATAGTCAAAGAAGTAGGTGCCGCGACCGACGAGCGTCTTAATTGCATCATAATGACGGCGAAGCGTGGCGTCGACCTCGCTGGCGAAAGCGTCGCGGTCGCGTGCAAGCAGTTCGGTTCGTTGCTCAAAGGTCAGCGTCACGGGGCAATATCCGCCCTCATAGACGGCGTGACACGACGTCTGGTCGCTCAACAGTTCGATATGCTTATCATGCTCGACGGCCCACTCGAGCAGGTCGACAACGTTGCCGTGGTAGGCAATCGACAGCGGGCGACGCTCCTTAACCGCCTCATCGGCAAGGCTGAACGCCTCCTCGATGCTGTCGGTAACGACGTCGACCCATCCCTGGTTGCGGCGTGTGGCTATACGCGAGGCGTCGACCTCGGCAATAATCGCCGCCGCCCCGGCGATGACGGCCGCCTTGGGCTGGGCGCCGCTCATGCCGCCGAGACCCGACGACACAAACAGATGTCCGCGCAGGTCGCCGTCCTGGGCAATGCCGAGTTTGAGGCGCCCGGCATTGAGCAGAGTGTTAAATGTCCCGTGGACAATGCCTTGCGGACCAATGTACATCCACCCGCCGGCAGTCATCTGCCCGTAGTTGGCAACGCCCATCTGGGCCGCGATTTCCCAGTCCTGACGGTTGTCAAATAGGCCCACCATCATCGAGTTGGTGATGATGACGCGCGGCGCGTCGGGGCTCGATTTGAACAGTCCCAGCGGGTGGCCGCTCTCGATGACGAGCGTCTGGTCCTGTGTCAGTTCCTCGAGATAGAGTTTTATCAGCCGGTATTGCATCCAGTTTTGACACACCTGCCCCGTCTCGCCGTATGTCACAAGCTCGTAGGGATATAGCGCCACGTCAAAACTCAGGTTGTTGTCAATCATCACCTGAAAAGCCTTTCCCTCGATGCACTTTCCTCGATACTCGTCGATGGGGCGCGCCTTGAGGTCGCCCTCGGGGCGGTAGCGGTAGCCGTAGATTTTGCCCCGCGTTTTCAGTTCTTCAAGGAACTCGGGAGCGAGCGCGGCGTGAAGTTGCTGTGGGATATAGCGCAGGGCGTTGCGCAGGGCAATTTCGGTTTGTGACTCAGTCAGCCGATAGCCGCGGTCGGGCGCACGACGGATTCCCGGCTCAAATGCGGGCATCGACGGCAGGGCGTCGGGAAGTTGAAATTTCATATCTATTGAACGGTTTTTCAGGTTGATTCTATTTTCAATCCCCAAATATAGCATTTTTTCTTGAATTACACGCCCTCCCGCCCCTTTTTCCATCATTTCCCGACAAAAACAAACATTTCTCATATTTTATCAGCGTTTTAATTTGCTATAAAAATTTTTGATTATATTTGCAAAAATTGAATCATAAAAATAATGGGGCGCAGGAATCCTTAATTTTTAAAACTATTATACAGACATGAAAAAGACTTTACTTCTTCTATTATCAATTGCTTATGGATGTGCTATCATGCACGCTCAGGTAACCATTGGCGATGTAATCAAGTCTCATTATGCTTTTTATCAAGATGAATTTAAGCATTTAGAACCTCAAGAGGTCCAACAAATGTATGATGAATTCAAAAAATTTGTTAATGTAGATCAAAGAGAAAGTACAGTGCTTTTTTATAACGACCTGAGTTCTGAGGAACGAGGCTCAATTTTTTATAACAATCGAATGTTCGAGTATGGATGGAAAGTAAAAGATCATGGCCCCAGAGAATTGTTTATCATGGAAATGGATGAATATCAGGGGGTTCCATTGGGCGAAAAACTCAGAGTTAAAAGCGACGAGGAAAAGAAAATATTACGAGGCTATAATTATAGTAAGCTTAATCCTTATTATTTGAATGTTGTATTATGGGATTCAATTGGTGCGGAATGTAGGAAACTAATGAAAGAATGGTCAACCGATGTAATAAACAATCTACGTAAAATTAAGATTGGCCAGACCAAGGAACTAAAAGAACAATATGGTGAATACTTCCTGCTAACGGTGGCGACAATTAGGAATGGGAAGGTAACTTATCGTCACTATAACAGCCGCTTAAACACCTATGACGAGCCAAGTTGCCCAATCTACATCTTGAAAGATCCATATTCCTATAAAAAAGATAGAAAGGACAAATAAATGGCCGAACAACCCGCGGCGATTGACCATGGAAGACGGCGCCTACAGATAAATAATTACATACAGCCGTCAGATTAGAGAATATATAATTATACGAGGAGAATAAAAATATCATCATTATGAGATTATTTGAAAGAATAATGGCTGATTTGCAGCAAGATGAATATTTTAAAAAATTTAAGTTTCATAAAGGTCGGTCGGTATTGTCGAGAAAAGATGCCGGCCGAGAAGAAATCATAAAACTTGAGCACCATTCAGATATCTATCCGGTATATCAGATTCAGATCTATCCGGTATATGGAGTGAAATTCAATATCCTACATAAATGGTTCAATAAATTTGAAGTTAGACAATCACGTTGGTGCAGATGGGATGAGTCGGTTTACTATAAATCCGACTCATCGAATGTAGATGTAAATTTTGGTAATTATTTCACATTCAATGAAAATAAGACTGGATATGAGACCGAATATTTAAGATTCAGGAATGAACTTTTTTCATGCAGCAATTTTTTCTTTCCAAGATTCAAGACTTTGGAAGATTTGTACAAATTCCGGGTTATTCCAATGCTTGAAGATACCAAGCAACCCGGTTTTCAAGAATATTATTTCCAACCAGAGGCCTATTGCAATTCAAGATTTCGCATAACCGGTACTACGGAATGGGTATTTGAAACATTGGCGCTATGTTTAATCGTAGCACCTGAAAATTACTCTCGTCTTAAAGAAATATTGTTGGAACACATCGAGTTAATGCAGAAATGTCACGAGCCGAATATGGAGCGTTACTATCATCGTCTTGACGAGATTTTTGACTATCTCGAGCATTATGATTTCAGCAAGGAGCTTGCCAAAATGAATAAGCAGTGATTATCGACCATCGAACTATCTACAGCGTTGACGGGGCGCGGCTGGCGGCGACGCATGTCGTCGAGCGCGTGCTCGTGACGAGGAGCTCCAGCTCCTCGTAGTAGCCTCACCGACATCGCGGAGCGATGGCTATCTCAATAACCGCGTACAAGCGCGAAGCGTGCAGTGCGCGGACTACGTCCCCCTCCCGAAATCGTCCCGGCGGGACGAGATTTCTCCCTGAAAACTACCCGAATAATTGCAATTTTTTCTGAAAACCCGATTCCCCATTTGGCAAACTCCCGGGAATATCATATATTTGCAAACGAGGGTATTTATAATGCTATTTGACAAGCAATCAGATTTTTTGTATATTTGCAAAAATTGAATCATCAATTATCATTCCAACATCCGCACATTAAGTTATGAAACGTATACTGACACTTATTTTTATTGTTTTAGTATCGCAGTTAGCGCATGCGGAACTTTCTATGGATGAATTCATACGAAATCATTATAATTTTTTTAAAGATGACCTCAGTAGTACTTCCATCGGGTCTATGAAACCGATGCTTGCAGATGCTAAATATTTTAAAATTAACAATCAATATAGTTTGTTTGTCACCATGCAAGAGGAAACTAAATACTATGAATATGGTTTTATCTTCTATAATAAACGTCTTTATAGAATTAGTTATGTAATAGGAGACACTGGTGGCTGTTATTATATTATAGAGGACATAACGTGGGAATTAAATAAGCCGGATAGCGGTTACGACTATCTTAATCAAGTTTTCAAAACAACGTCTGACCCCAAGAAACAAATAGAACTAATAATCGATAATTTAAAAAAGATAAATAGTGACAGGAGAGAGAAAATTTTCATCTCTTTAGCTGTAGATAACAATGGCAAGATTGAATATTATAGAGGCTTCGGCGAAACGTATTAAAACGACCGAGAGCGTAATAACGCAAGATAAAGCAACGGTTACTATTTATAGTAATAAAACGCCTTTTGGTTTAGAATATGGCAGTGTAATAGAAATATCCGATTATATAATAATTCATCATTAAAAGTATGACATTTACCGAAAAAATATTCACCCGCCTCAAGGAGAATCCCTATTTTGAGGGTTACAAGTTTTGTAAGAGCCCCACGTCGTTTTATAAAAAAACAAAGGGGCGTAAAGAAACTATTGGGATTTCTTTTTATTATCCTCCATTTTTTCAAGAATATATTGAAAGTGCTGTCGCGCAGATTTACCCTTACTATGACGTGAGATTTGACATTCTGCACAGATGGTTTTATAAATTTGACTTCAGGAGCCCGCTTGCTAAGCGCTTAAATTCATCTATATCGTATATACCGGATATGTTTGGGTTAGGGCTCAGAAATGATTTTAAATACCCGTTAAATGAAGCTTCATTTGAAGAATATTTTCCTAAACTTCAAGATGAAATCATAACTTGTAGTAGTATGTTGTTCCCACGCTTCCAAACATTAGAACAACTATACGAGTTTGAAGTCCAAACGATTTTAGATTTAGTTCCGCCGTCTTTAATAACCGGAATTTGGGACTGGATATATCAACGTGTAGATGCCGTTAGTAGGAGGATTTGGCATGAACAAAGTTGTACATGGATTTTCCAATCTTTAGCTTTGTGTCTGATTGTGGCGCCGGACAATTATCCACGCTGGAAAGAAATAATCTTGGACCAGATAGAAAGACGACATAAGAAAAAGGAGCCTAATATGGAGCACTATTATTATCGTCTTGACGAGATTTTTGACTGTCTCGAGCATTATGATTTCAGCAAGGAACTTGCCAAAATGAATAAGCAGTGATTATCGACCATCGAACTATCTACAGCGTTGACGGGGCGCGGCTGGCGGCGACGCATGTCGTCGAGCGCGTGCTCGTGACGAGCTTTCACCAAAAAAAATCACCAATTATCTTTGCAAATCAATTTGCCTCTTGACACATTCCCTGAAATATCATATATTTGCAAAACCAAAATTTGGAATGGTAAAATTGTTTATTAAATGGAGGGTGACATGAGGAGATTTTGGCAAGATGGACTTATAACAATTAAACTTTTGGTAAAGACTGTTCTTTTTATCGTCTTTGCTGTAGGTGGCTATATAACTGCCGTCGACAGTACAGATTATAATGCTCAAAATTCTCTGTTCCTATGGTTGATACCGCCGGCCAATGATACCCATGAGTTGAATGTCAATAATTTAACTTTTGATTGGCCACGTATTTATAAAGATGGGCGACTCATAGGATATTCATTAATGTGCAACAGATGTGAGATCCTTTTCTATTCTTTAGAGGACGATAACAAAGGTATCCGCATAGCCCATTGCGCTAAGTTTCAATGTAATGATAAAAAATGGTGGATGTAGAACTATGCGGAAGTTTTTTGATTATGCAGTTAAGTCTTTCATAGGCTATTTCAATTGCCTTCTTGTGACCTTTCTGATACTTGTAATAATGGCAGAGCTGACTTACAGAGTAGGAGCATGGCGCCTTGAAGACAATCAACGGTTGTATGTGGTTTATGCGCCATTTATTGTCTGCTCGGCTGTTTTTTATCCAATGTTTCTTTGGTCGATTCTGAATGCTGCGATTCTATCAATTTTGTCACGTTACAATCAACGTTTTGCTGCTCCGTTTGAACGTCATGTTGAAGGAATTAGAAAATTATGGCGTGACCCGGGTTATATAATGTGTTTAATAACATTTGTCCTCTTTTTTGGCATTACTGTACTCCTTATGAGCCTCGGAAGTGAGCCTATATCATTGCTGATTAGATATATATCAGGATTTTAGCGTTACAACTTAAAAGCATGAATCCATATCACTCTCATCGCTCAGGATTGACTCCTCATAGTAGCCTCCACCGACATCGCGGAGCGATGGCTGTTTCAATAACCGCGTACAAGCGCGAAGCGCGCAGTGCGCGGACAGCGCCCCCCTCCCGAAATCGTCCCGGCGGGACGAGCTTTCACTCCAAAAATTCGCCAATTTCTTCTGCAAATCAATTCGCTTCTTGACACATTACTGGAAATTTCATATATTTGCAAAACCAAGGCTGTCCAATATTATATGTTGGCAAAGATATCTAAATATAAAAGCACTATGTATAAAGATATGAGATTTTTTATCTATAGTTTTTTGTTGATAATATGTTCGAAACCGATGTTTTCACAAATATCTGTTGGCGAAGTAGTTATGAATCATATTACCTTTTTCAATGATGAGTTTAACGATATTGATGATCGGAACATGTCGTTTTTAATCGATGATGTAGGTGAGATTCAAGTGAATCAAAAAAAAGATGTAATAGTATTTTTCTCTCAACTCGGTAGAAAGGGAAATAGGAACTATCTTTTTATACATAATCAAATCTTTTCTATGAATCTTATTTTGTATGAAGACAAAGAAAGAGGGCCATTAGGCTATGAGTTTTTTGAAGTCAGCGAATTTAATCTTCCCATTACAAACCGAACAAAAGAATCAACAGAGAAAGAGAAACAGGTTAGAGAAATATTACTACGCAAAGACAAAGTATACCCTCATTTTGAACGTGTGAAGTTGACTTGTCGAAAATTCTATTCAGGTTGGAAGAAGAATATTATTGACAGTTTACGCCAGATAATATCAGAACAGACCGATTGGCAAAAGAAAAATTTAGGACAAGATTTTCTACTAACGGTGGCGACAATTAGGAATGGGAAGGTTACGTATCATCATTATAACAGTCGTTTAAATACTTACGACTAGCCAAATTGCCCAAAGAAATTTAATTCAACCAACGAGTATAATAAATAATATGACAAAGCAAATTCGCAATTATGAAGATTTGGCGCTTTATAACGTTTATAATTATTGCTTGCAATTGCTGAGCGGCTCATCAAATAAAACAAGCATTAAACTCAATCCAAAAAAGAAGAAGAAAATGAATCCTGCTCTAAAGAAAGCAAACCGAAGACAACTGAAAAAACTGAGTTTGGACCTACTTATAAAATTGACAATTGCCAATTTAATTGTGCCGTTGCCAATTCTCATTCCTATAATTGGACTAACGATTAGTCCAATTTACGCTCTGTTTGTATATCTTCTCAATATACCAACCGCTATAAATATCTTTATTTTTACCTTTATTGTGCTTTACTTCTGTTGGCAGACGGGAATTATTGAAAAATTCAGCACTACTAAACGGGAAATCACCATACTGGCAGTTATAGGTGATATATTATTTGTAATATTCTATATGTATGTTTTAATTTTTGATGGTCTAAATCATACAGATAGCTTAGAGAATTTGGAAAACTTGGATTATGTAGAACAAAAAGTTAGCCATTTTGACGAATTTCTTATTGCATTGAGTCATATTATGGCATTTCAAGCGATTATATTGTTTGTTATTATTATTGGGAAAGCGATAAAGACGGTATATCCGCGACTTTATGAACGAATTGTGAATTTCAGATTACTCAAGGTTGACGATTAAGTAACGATGGCTCCTCGTCACGACGTTGGATGCCGCTTTGCCGGGAAAACGAGGAGCCGGAGCTGGAGAAAGGCTATAAATGGCTAAAAAGGAGATGGCACACCACCGACCGACCTTTTGTGGCGGGAGCTCGGGACGGAGGTTTGGGGCCAATTTTGGGGGACGGCTGAAAATTTCAGGGGGATTTGGGCGGCTATGTCAAAAAAAAGATGTAATTTTGCAGAAATTTTTACACTTGCGGTTGACCGATGAAAACAGTGAGTTACGACGGGCTAAATTTCGTGCCCTACATTGAGAACGACAAGATTAAAGCGCGCATCCGCGAACTTGGTGCCCTTATCAATGCCGACTTCAAGGACAAGAAGCCGCTCTTCCTCTGTGTGCTGACCGGCGCTTTCCCCTTTGCGTCAGACCTCTTTATGGAGTTTGAGGGCGATGCCGAGATTGCGTTTGTTCGTTTCAAGAGTTATGAGGGAACCGCCTCGACGGGCAACCTCAAGCAGTTGATGGGCCTGAGCGAAGACATCGCGGGACGCCACGTCATCATCGTCGAGGACATCGTCGACACCGGCAACACCATCATCGGCCTTATCAACCACCTGAAAGAGAAGAACCCGGCGAGCCTCAAGGTTGCCACCCTGCTGTTCAAGCCCGAGGCTCTGGAGCATGACTTCAAGCCCGACTATGTAGGATTTGACATCCCCCGCAAGTTTATCATTGGCTATGGCCTCGACCTCGACGGCATTGCCCGCAATCTCAAAGACATCTATGTCAAGAGCGACGACTGAAACCCGCGTCGCCATTTAACATTAACTACAACCTATAAACCATTGATACAGTAATGTTTAATCTCGTCATATTCGGCGCCCCCGGCAGCGGTAAAGGCACTCAAAGCGCCAAGATTATCGACAAATATGGATTTATGCATATTTCGACCGGCGATGTCCTCCGCGACCAGATTGCCCGTCACACCCCCGACGGCCAACTCGCCGAGAGCTACATTTCCCAGGGCCATCTGATACCCGACGAGGTCATGGTCAAGATTCTCGAAGACGTGCTCGACGCCAACAAGGACAAGGCGGTCAAGGGCATCGTTTTTGACGGATTCCCGCGCACGGTCCACCAGGCCGAGGTGCTTGCCGAGATGCTCGAACATCGCGGCTCAAAAATCAACGCCGTCGTTGGACTCGAGGTCGACGACGACGAACTTGTCAAGCGACTTCTCAACCGCGGCCTGACATCGGGCCGCAAGGACGACAACCTCGAGACAATCAACGAGCGCCTCAAGGTCTATCACGACACGACGAGCCCCATCAAGGATTTCTATGTCAACAACGGTCTTTATCGCAGCGTTGACGGCATCGGAACTGTTGACCAAATCTTTGACCGCATCAGCAACATTATCGACGGCGCCAATTGAACCGCTCCCCCGCTGTTTGTCTCAGGGTGAAACGTCATCCCAAGCAGCCTCTCCTCTCTCCCCAATCCCCACTCCTCAACCCCCATTTCCCATTTTCCAATTACCATGAGCCTATCCAAATTTTTTCCTTTCCTAAAGCGCAAATCGAGCCGCGGGGCGGGATTAAAACCGTCTCGTCTAATAGCCGACGCTTTATCTGAACTGCAATGTGACATTAAAAACACCGGCAATCAGGACGACTGCAACTACACCTCTTTCACCTACCAAAGCGGCCATTTCGTTTCCCATGCCTACAACAAGTGTGACCTCATCAAGATAGTCTACCCGTCGATAAACGAGTGGACGCTTGACGACGCCTCAAAGGTTGCACGCCTGTGTAACATCCACTCCCAGAACGCTTTTGGCCACACTTTCACTTGCCGCCTTGACGACAACAAAATCGTTGTCGACATCTCGTCGATGATTTGGACCAACGGCCAGACCTCGATAACCGGCCAGTTGACCGACCTGATGCAGTCGATATTTATCATGCAGCGACATTTCTGTGAAACCGTCGAGCGCGAGGAGGACTCGCGCCCAATCAGCGAGGCGTTTCTCGACACAACGCTCCTCAACTTTGCCCGTGTTCAAAGCCGGCAAGACTTTGAACAGCAAAAGGACACTTCCAAGAACGTCTTTGACTATCAGGAATTTACAATCAAAGACCTCATCGACCAATACAGCAACTTTGACTCGTCGATACTGACCGACGTCAAGTTGACCGTCATCTACCCCGACCGCAACACGCGCTCAATCGACAACACGGCCGAGGCCCTCGCCGTCGTTCCCGAGAAACTGATGGCCGCCAACATCGACTCGCTGACCGTCATCGCCTACCTGACATTCCCCGGCGAAAACCGTCCCCGAGTATTGACAATACAACTCGAGCGAAGTTCACGCAACGGTGGCGTATATTTTGCGCTCAACATGTTCCCGGCACGCATCAACGACGGGCTCCATATCCCGCCCGACAACTCTGTCGGCGCTATAACCGGCTTCCTGATGCTCCCGCCGGGACGCAACGCGGCCGACTACATGGCCGAGGTCAAGTTTATGCGCGACGATGCTCTTGACAAAATTCGCGAGGGCAAAGCCGACCAACTGACCGAGCAACAGCAATTGATGATTGACGTCAATGTCCCCAACCTCGACTGGCTCATATATATGGGCGTAAAAGCCTTTACAGCCGAGCGTTATGGCGAGGCTATCTACTATCTGACTCCAGTTGCACGCGAATTGCTCAGCATGAGATGCCACCTGTCGGGCAACATCAAGTCAAAAGCCGCCAAAATCCTGGTAATGACCGCCTTGGCCAACTATTATAACCACAACATCGAGGCTGCGTTCTATTACCTCGACCCGATGGCCGGTCTGGAGGACATTTCTATCGACTTGAATCTCATCCAGGTGCTGTCAAAAAACGGCGATTTCCGCGCGCGTGTCCTCATCGAGCGACTGCTCAACGCCATCAACGACGCCGAGCAGCAAAGCGATGACGAAGCCGCCGAGGACAGCGACCTCAACATGATTCGCCGCGACCTTAACCGCCGCCTCGTTGACCTCTTTATCAACAATTACCAGTTTGAAGAGGCCGAGACCGTTCTCATGCCGATGAAAGATGGCCCTGACAGCGAGTTTGCCGCCGACCGTCTCAACATTATAGCCCGCATGAGAGGCGAGCAGTCATAGCCTAAAAAGCGCCGCTGACATGAAGCGAGGATTGCTGAAAATACTGCTGACATGGGTGGTCTCGGTTCTCATCCTGCAACTGTGTCGCTTGGGATTCATAGCCGTTTACCACGGCATCCTCGAACTCGGCGGCATCGGCGACGTCGCCCGGATTGCCTGTCACGGCCTCGCGATGGATTGCAGTGTCGTGGCCTACCTGACCGTTATACCCGCCTTGCTCGTCATTGCACGGATAGCCGGCGCGCCGGCTATTGTAGGGCGCATCGAGCGGTGGTATTATGTCCTTGCCTCTCTGATAATTGCCGTCGTCACGCTCGTCGATGCCGTCCTCTATGGCTACTGGGATTTCCGCCTCGACATGACGCCGATTTTCTACCTGACATCGTCGCCCGAGGCCGCGATGGCAAGCGCCGAGTGGTGGATGTATCCACTCGGGCTGATTGCAATCGCCGCTTTAACCGCCTTGATAACAATCGCTTATCGACTTACGGCCGGACGCGTCGTGGTCACCCCATCGACCGACCCTCGTCGCCGCGGCATCGATATTGCCGTCGCGACGCTCGCCGCAGCCGCGCTGTTCATCCCCATGCGCGGCGGCTTCACCGTCTCGACCATGAACCTGAGCCGCGCCTATTTCAGCAGCAACCTGCGCCACAACCACGCCGCCATCAACCCGCTTTTCAGCCTCCTCTACTCGGCAACCCACGGGGGCGAGGATACCGATGCCTTTGAATACTTTGACACCGCCACGCTCGACAGCATCATGGCGCCACTCGGCCCGATACAATCGCCCGCCGCGCCCGATACCGCGCTGTTAACCACCTCGCGGCCCGATGTTTACCTCATTATCCTCGAGAGTTTTTCGGCCCATCTGCTCCCGTCGCTCGGCGGCGAGCCAATAGCGACCTCCCTCGACAGCATCGCCCGTGACGGCATCCTGTTCACCCGCTTTTATGGCAGCAGTTTCAGGACCGACCGCGCCCTGCCGGCCATTCTCAGCGCTTTCCCCGGCCAACCGACAACGAGCATCATGAAAAGCGTCGACCGCGCCGGCCGCTTGCCGTCGATTGCACGCGTCCTCAACGCCAACGGCTATCAATCAAGTTACTACTATGGCGGCGACCTCAACTTCACCAACATGCTCGCCTACCTCATCAACGGCGGTTACTCGACCATCGTTGGCGACCGCGATTTCCCTGTTGCTCAGCGCCTTAGCAAGTGGGGCGCGCATGACGAGGTCGTCTTTGACCGCGCGTTCGCCGACGCGCGACTCCACGCCGCCGACACGTCGCCGCGTTTTGTCGTCATCCAGACGTCGAGCAGCCACGAGCCCTTTGAGGTTCCGCGCCAAGACCCGCGATTTGAGGGGCAGCAGCGACAGAACGCCTTTGCCTACACTGACCGCTGTGTCGCCGCGTTTGTCGACAGCCTCGCCACGTTGCCGTCGTTCAATCGCTCGCTCGTCATCATCGTCCCCGACCACCAGGGCGGCTACCCGCCTAACCTCGACGAGAACGCCGCGCGCCATCATCTGCCGCTCATTCTGACCGGTAGCGCCCTCGCCCGCCGCGGCTACACCATCCCCACCGTCGGCTCTCAGGTCGACATCGCCGCGACGGTGCTCGGCGCCCTCGGCATCGACCACTCAGCGTTCCCATTCAGCAAAAACATGCTCGACGACCGCTCGCCCCGCTTTGCGTTCTTCACCTCGACCGAGGTCGCCGGCTTTGTCGACGCCGACGGCAACGAGACATCGTTCAACATCGACGCCGGCACCGGCGAGGGGCCCGACCAGGAGCAGGCAAAGGCGATGTTACAGTCTATTTATCGTGCCATGAAATCACTTTGACCGCCATGCTCGACGTGTTGCATAATATTGACAGTCAACTCTTTGAAGTGATACACAACCTCTATCGCTCGCCCGCGGTCGACTCGTTTTTCTGGATGTTTACCGGCCGCTGGACGTGGGTTCCATTTTACGCGTCGCTCGCCGTCATGATTTTCTGTTTCAAGCCGTGGCCCAAGGCGCTGATGATGATTGCCGCCATCGGTATCGCCGTCGCGCTGACCGACCAGACTTGTGCCTCGATTATACGCCCCATGGTAGCACGCCTACGTCCCTCCCACCCCGACAATCCCCTCTCGGCCGTCGTCACGACCGTCAACAACTACCGCGGCGGCAACTATGGCTTCCCGTCGTGCCACGCCGGCAACTCCTTTGCGCTGGCCACGTTTATCGTTCTCGCTTTCAAGCATCGCGTGCTCGTTGCAACCATGTTCACATGGGCAATCGTCAACTCGCTGTCACGCCTATATTTAGGCGTTCACTATCCCGGCGACCTGATTGTAGGTGCCATCATCGGCGCGCTCATCGGCGCCGCGTGTTTCGCCGCATGGCGCGCCATCGCCCCGCGCCTCCCGAGCCATTTCAACCATCATCGCGCGCCGTCGCCCTCCCATCCCCTCGTCGCCTCGGCCCGGCGCCTCCCCTCGCTCGTTGCCCTCGCCACCACCCTGCTAATCGCCATCCTCGCCCACGTCTAATCTAATATAAAAGCTGCGGGGCTGTCAAGACTTTCGGTCATGACAGCCCCGCGTGTTATAGGGTTGTTAGCCTAAGGCTAAAAAGATATTATTCGGCTACATAACCGGCAACATCCTCGTTATTAACCCATTCGGGAACAACGGTGTAGCAGGTCTTGCCGTCAAGATTAACCTTAACCGACTTGTAGCCCTCGGCAACGAGGTTGCCGTTCTTGCCGTCGGTTTTGTCAGCCTCAGTATCAGCGGGGTTGAAGTTCTCGAAAGTACCACCGGTTACGATAATCTTGGCGGTGCCATTCTTGAAGTTAGCGTCGGCGCAGTTGAGAGTGTAATATACGCCATTGTAGTCGTTGGCTGCTGCAAAGTAACCGCCATTGATATAGGCTGTACCTACTTGTACATACACTGCTTCAACGCCGGTAGATGTAAAGTTACCGCCATTGATAGTGAGGACAGCGCTTGCGCCGTTAACATAAGCGGCAGCGGTGCTACCATAGTAGTCTTCGCCAACCTTGGCGACGGTACCACCGCCATTGATTGTAACTTTGGCCGAAGAGGCGAGAGTCAAGGTGCTGTTGTTGGTAGTGAGGGTATAACCGTTGAGATTGAGGGTGCTTTCTTTGCGGAAAACGAGGTCCTGGTCAACAGTTTGGTCACTTGACAGAGTGATATTGCCACCATTAGCAACGGCAGTATTGAATTCACCCATGTTATAGTCGGGCTCATAGTAAGCAGGCTCGATAACAACGGTAACGTCGGCTTCATTGGTCAAGATTGAACCGTAGATGTTGGTGCGATAGTTAGCGCGAGTGGGTACTGAACCGATTTGACGATTCAGAGGAGTGCCACCCTCGGGAGCCCAGTAGAAAGCAACAGTGTGGAGATTAGCCTCCTGCGGAGCGAGCACGTAGGCCATTGCGAGATACTGGTAACCGTCAACCGGGAACTTCTCATCCTTTTGGATTTCACCGTATGCGTATGTGCGCTCATCGGTAGTTGAAACTTCGCCGGTAAAGAGGTTGAGTTGGTTGGGAGCACCGGTAATGACGATGTATGATTTAGTGGGAACATAACCAACAGCCTCAGCCTCCTCGTAGTCGTTGGTACCAACGTTGATTTGGGCGAACGGACGACGGAGTTCAAATGTCTTCTGAATGTCACCGTTGATGGCGAGGTCTTCGCACACATAGAAAGCGTCGAGGGTCTCGTCGTTGGCGACAGTCTTGGTATAGTCAACAGTCATTGTAGCACCTTCTGCACCAAAATCTACGGTATAGGCATCGGTTTCGGGTGACTGGGCCCAGAACACAAAGCGGTAGGTATGGCCGTTGACGAGTTTAAACTTAATGTTTGCAGTGGTGTTGATAGTAGCGTCGGTAACGGTGTATTTGTCAAGAAGCGCGATTTCGTCGGTATTGGTGACATCATAAACCGCATATTGCAGATTGGTTGCCGTGGTACCGTCGCTGTAATCGCGAGTGCCGATTTGCGGGGTGGTAAGGCTAATCAAAACGTCAGCCTCTTCGCCGATAGTCGGCGCGATGCCTTCTTGGACACAAGAAGACAGGAGCATCGTCGATGCTGCAAGGATTGCAAAGAGATTTTTTTTCATAGTTGTGATATTAAAATGTGATGTGTTAATATTGTATTATTCGATTTCGATATTGTATTCGCCGTCAAACTCGGGGTTTACAGTCACGCCGCCCGAACTGATTGACGAGAGGAACTCGCTCTTGAGGATGGTGCATTTGTTGCGAACAACCGGGACCTCGATGGAGGGCGACGAGGCGATAAGGCGGTTGTCGCTATTGTAGACCTCAACGGCGATGTTGGCGATTGACTCTTCATTGTTAATCAGCAGATAGTCAAAGCCGAGGAGGATGCCGTCTTCACAGATGTCCATGAACGAGGACGAACTCATGCCGGTTCGCGAGTCGGTCAGTTTGTCGGTAAAGATATTGTAGACCGAGGGAGTAAAGGCGGTGTAGCGAAGAACGACGCGGAAGTCAGAGAGGTCGCTGCGCGTCAGCGCTCGCGAGTCGACCGGGTCGTCGGTGAAACTGCGGCTGTTTCCGCGGCCCACCAGTTCGGGAATGCGGCGCACGAAGTCTTCGACATCGGTCGAGATGAACTCAAATCGGGTCAAGGGGCGTTGCATCTCGATGGTAGCCGACTGGGTGACATTGGTTTCGTCGACAGTCGTGGCGTGCTTGGCCACTATCGAGGTCATGCCGCGGAAACATTGGCGACACTCGTTGGCGGCATCATAGTTTGAGGGCTCGGGGAGCGAGATGCTGTCAAAACGGTCGGTAATATAGTAGCGGTCGGCGGTGGCGTTATTGTCGACAAAGTCGGTCCAGACATAAATGTCCCATGCACCCGGGGGTAGCGCGAGATTCAGCCGGCGGTCGAGGGGCAGGTCAGAGCGGTCGGTGAACACAAATTGGCGAACGGGCGCGTTGGCGCTGCGTGTCTCGGCGGTAGTGCCGGCGGGATAGACATTCACGATAAATCTGACATCATGGCTCAGGATTGAGGCACGCGTTTCTTCAACCCCGGCCGGGTCGCGCGTGTAGGTCAACTCCTTGTAGAGCGGCATGCTCAGGTCATACTGCAGGTCGAGGATAACGTCTACATCACTATCGGCTATGACGGGCATTTCATGAACATCACACGATGCCATGACCAGCGTCATTGCTATAAGTAGAAATGTGAATAGTCTCGACATTATCAGGTTGTTATTGAGTGTTTTATAAATCAGAAACTATAGGAGAAGGTTATCGAGGCGCCGTCGGGACCTATATAGGTCTTTTTCTCATCGCCGGCCTTGAGCCCGTTTTTAACGTTGATAAATTTATCGTAGTGGAGCATGTAGACACCGCCGCTGAGGCCAAACTCTACGTTCCAGCGATGATTGGCCGACAGGGGCAGGCGATAGCCGATGTCGATACCACCACCCATGGCGGGCGAACGGCGGTCATGGTCTTGATAGCGGTATTCGCCGTCAAACGCATAGTTGTACCACGCCACGCCAAAGTGTGCGCCAAAGTACCACTTTGTGTTACACGGGCTTATCCAGTAGCGAATGCCGGGACGGATGTCGAGCGTTCGGAACTTGAGGGTGCTTTTGAAATAGTTCCAGGCCGAGTAGTTGGCGTGAACGCCTATCGACCAGTGTCGGGCAAAGTCGACCTCCAGACCCACGTTGGACTGGGCTATCAGCCAGTTCAAAAGGTTGGTTTTGATGTAGAATTTCTTTTTGCAGGGCACAAACTCAACCTCGGGGGTCTCTACCTGAACTTCGGCAACCTCTTCTACAGGCTCGGGGATGTATTCGGGCTCGGGTTGATAGACTTGTTGCGGCGCGCGGTCGATAATGAGTTCAACGGTGGCGAGACGCAGGTAGGGGAAATATTTCGCTTCGAGCACATCCCATGCCGCGCCGTGACGAGTCCAGCGGATGTTGGTCAGGCGCTGGTCGCGGTGCATGCCGGCATAGTAGGGGATAAGCGTTTTGGGTTGGCTAATGATGGGGAGGATTTCCTCCTTGTAGGGGATATCTTCGACAGTAACAATCTGCTGCAACAGGCCCCAGTTGATATACTCGTTGTCGCGTAAAATCGCATCGGGAGCCAGCGGATAGCGCTGGCTGACGAAGTTCTCCATGGCGTTGCGACGGCTAAGAGCCAGCGCTTGATTGTTTTCGTGGGTTCCTTCAAGGGAGGTGTAGCCGCCAAAGGCCGCTCTAACGATGCGGTCGCCGGGACCCATCGAGTTAAGCGCGTCTACAATCGATTGCAATTGCCGGCGATTATCGGCAAAGTCGGGGTCAATCTCGCTATGGCCGTAAATAAAATATATTCCCGCCCTAACGACAGATTCAACGGCCGATGCCGGCATGATGATGCCAACAAGAAGCAATAGCGTGATTATAGACTTTTTACACATTAAGTTTATTCTCGAGATTAAATAACTGTAACAATTTTTCAGGTTTAGAAAGTAATTGCAAAGATACGACTTTTTTTGTCTTCTCCAAATAGACAGAGGAATTTTTTCTACATATTTGCAAAAAGATTGAATTTTCATTCTTTTTTATCTCAAGAAATAGAGCGGCGAAGCCTCGTGTCGGGGCAGTGCGACAAGGCAGAGAGCGGGGCGGCCGTCACCACCGGCGGGTCTGATCTCGCCGGTGCAGTCGATACCGATATCGGCGAGCGCTTTCCCGACGGTTGCAAGTGCAATCTCGGGTGTATTGTTGTCGTGGCTCAGGTGGCAGAGGAACACATGGGTCATTTCGGGCGACCATATCCGGCGAAGGAAGTCGGCGGTCACGACGTTGTCGAGGTGACCGCAAGCGGCTCGTATGCGGGCTTTTAGATAGTCGGGATATGGGCCGATGTCGAGCATGTGGGAGTCATAGTTACTCTCGAGCACGACGAAGCGTGCCAGGCGCATGTAGTGCTCGACGCGGTCGGTGATACAGCCAAGGTCGGTGGCGATTGCAAAGCGAGTACCGTCGGCCGCGCGGGTGATATAGAACCCGGCATTGTCGGTCCCGTCGTGGCTCACGTCAAAGGCGGTAATCTCCAAGCCCGCGATATTGAAAGGGTGCTCCTTGTAGATTGGATGATGGAAGTCCTTGAGACGCCGAGAGATATTGTGGCGGCGCATGATGCCGTTGAAACAGCGCGGCGTGCAATAGACCCCGATGTGGGGGTAACGGCGCGCGAGGGTGTAGACATAGCGAACGTGGTCGCCATGGTCGTGGGTTATCAGAATCCCCTTGACGGCATCCATCGTCATCCCGTTGGCCTCCATTCCCTCGACAACGTGGGGCAGGTCGACGCCGGCATCGATAATCACCCCGGCACTGCGAGTGCCTATATAAGATGAGTTGCCGCTGCTGCCGCTGCCAAACGAAACAAATCGCAACGGGGCGACCGCTCCCCGGTTATCCATTGGCTCGCTCAACTCGCTCGTCAGACGTTGCTCGCGCTCGCGACGTGCCGCCTCGGCCGCCCGCTCTATCGAGGGGTGGACGGGTAACGCGGCGTCAAAGAGGCTGCCGGTAAAGAGGTTATAGTCAATGCGGTTGTGTTTGAGAGCCATGGGTTAATGCAGTTAAGAGTACAATAGAAATATTGTTGGAATTTTGTCATAATTATAACGAGCCTTTGCCCACCACGACAACGGCCGCGTCACAATCGACTGGGCCGGCCCGGTGATGTCAGATGCTACACAGAGCAACACGCGCCCCGGCAACGCCTTGACAAGTTCGGCAATAAGGCGATTGTTGCGATAGGGTGTTTCGATGAAAATCTGGGTCTGACGCTCGACCTTGATGCGTCGCTCCATCTCTTTGAGTCGCTCGGTGCGCTCGCGGGCGTCGATAGGCAGATAGCCGAGGAAAGCGAACGACTGGCCATTGAATCCCGAGCCCATCAGCGACATAATGATGCTCGAAGGGCCCACCAACGGCACGACGCGATAACCGCGCGCTTGGGCAATGGCGACAACGTCGGCCCCGGGGTCGGCAATCGCGGGACATCCGGCCTCGGAGATGACAGCCATGTCGTGGCCATCGGCCATCGGGTCGAGCATCATCGAGATTTCCTCGGCGGTCGTGTGGCGATTGAGCACACTGAACGCCATCTCGTCGATTGCCGCCGCCGGGTCACAGCGTCGCAAGAACCGACGCGCAGTTCTCACATTTTCAACGATATAGTGTCTCACCCTCGCGGCTATCTCGATATTAACGGCCGGAATAACATGGTCAACGGGGCCGTCGCTCATTGTCGACGGCATCAAATAAAGGCAAGGCCCCGAGGCGCCTTCTTTACTGCTTATATTTTTCGTTGAGTCCATGATTCCGCAAAATTATACATTTTTGAGCCAACATCCAAACTTTCTCCCGATTATTCAACTTTCACTTCGCTCAAGTTGACGGTTATAAGGTTATGGTTAAATTAAGGGTTAATATCACCAAAACTTTAAACCTTAAACCTTAAACTATAAACTCTAAACTTTAAATTGAGCCGTTATTATTGTTGACGGCGCGCGAGAGACGGCCGATGCCACCTCTCGCGCCGCGAGTACCCCGGAGCAGAATCGAACTGCTATCAAAAGTTTAGGAAACTTCTATTCT